>NZ_ARPN01000106.1:0-90008 GCF_054966645.1 Pseudoalteromonas sp. SANK 73390 | reverse complement strand
AAGTCATCATCGGCTTCCTCTTCAAGCTCAACCACCTCTCTTTGCTTTGCTCGCCATCGAGTAAACTATCAATATCATCAGGGTCCAGCTCTGCGCCTAAATCAGAATCTTGTTCGGAGGCTTCATCTATTAAATCATCAATATCAAAGTCATCTTCACTCTCACTTTGAACAAGCTCATCAATATCGATATCTTGCTGATCATCAGCTAATTCTTCACTTAATGCAGCAAGTGCATCATCGCTAACATCTAATTCCTCTTCATTGAGTTCTGATTCTGCATTAAGCATGTCATCTATTTCTGAAGAGCTCAGTAATTCATCTGTATCTCCATCTAAATCCAATGACACCGTATCACCGGCTTCCGTGTCTTGTTCATCAAAATTTTGCTGCAAGAAATCATCTAAGTCTTCAGGAGTGTCAGTTTCAGCTGTTTCATCATCAAATACGATATCATCGTTGAGTAAGCTATCTAACTCGTCTTGGTCAAGCTCCCCACTCCCCTCATCAAAGGCATCCTCTTCCAATGAGTCAAACATTATATCATCGTCTTCAGGTAAGATATCGTCGTCTAATTGAACGCTATCCTCAACCTCAGTTTCCGCTGCTGCCGTAGGCATACCCAAATCCAGAGGGTCGCTAGCTGCTGCTGGGGTTTGAGGTAAAAAGTCGTCTTCATCATCAACAGTATCTTGTGTTTGCTTGCGTTTTCTCAAAAAGAAAATTCCAGCACCAATTGCCAGCAAAGCAGGCAATGTTGCCAACAACACCAGTACAATTGGATTACTTAGAGCAGAGCTAAAATTAAAGCTGCTTTGTGATTGTTTGTTTTGTACTTCTTGACGTTCAATGAGTGCGGTTTGCAAGTTTAATACTGACTGTAACTGTTGTTGAATTTCGCTATCTTTTCCCAACTGCTCACGCACATTTTGTAATTCTTTTGAGATACTACCTAGCTGTTTCTTTAATTTATCATTTTCGACTAGGATTTCTTCAACATTTTTTACTGAGCTGCGAAACTGTGATTGCAAATCCATGAGTCTCGAGTCTTGCTCCAACTGAATTGATTTTAGTTGCTTAGTTAATGCATCTTGTGCCTCTTCAACATCAATCTTACGCGCTTGGGTGACTTTCTTCTGAGCCTCTTCTATTGACTGAGTATCAAGCATTCCGCTTTTTTTCAGTTCCCACAAAGCATCATCTTGATCAGAGCGCTGCCGTGCAAAGTTAGGGTTTTCTTTACGAATCTCTCCCATCGTAGGAATTTTCAAGTATGCGCCATCACGCATATGATTGAGGTTTTGGTCTAAAAATGCTTGAGGGTTTTTTCGATAAAGCGCGCTCATCACCTGATAAATACTCACTGAGTCATCAGGTCTAATTTTTTGAGCAATACGCCAAAGCGTATCAGAGGATTTAATTGGCCCAATTGATCGACCTTGCTGACCATAATCAACTCCTTTTGGCCCTTTAATTTGGGGCTCTTCTAAGCTGTTGACTGGCAATGTGATCAATGTGAAGACAAAGATACAAAAAACGACAAAACCGCGCATGTTGGTCCTTTCAGTACTATGTTCAACATTATTTTTTGCTAAACATCAAAATGTTGCTAATGATTGCTACTGCAAGCTCTATTCCAAGTTCAAACTATAAACCAGTTACCTTGGAATATCCATTGCAACGCATTGAAAATTAACATGCTTATAATAATTTATGATGAGTTAACTTTAGTTATAGCTAAATTGATAAGTCAAACGTCTGACATTATTGCTTTTGTTATGGCAAGTTGAGGCAATATGCTGCCATAAAGCAGCACATTATTAATGTATTATAATTATAGGTAGTTCGCTACGAGTTCTTCTGCTATCTGCACGCTATTAGTTGCCGCTCCCTTTCGAGTATTATCAGAAACAACCCAAAGGTTTAGGCCAAGTGGGTGAGAAATATCTTGTCGAACACGACCAACATACACAGTGTCATTACCGCTTGCATCACTCACTGGTGTTGGGTAATCCTGCTCATCTGTTATTAGTTCAACACCTGGCGCGTCACTTAACAGCTGCTTTACGTGCTCAATATCGTACGGCATTCTCGTTTCTAGGTGTATTGCTTCAGCATGCCCAAAAAATACAGGTACTCTCACCGCTGTAGGGTTTACCATTACACTACTATCACCTAAAATTTTATGTGTTTCCCACACCATCTTCATTTCTTCTTTGGTATAGCCATTATCTTGAAATACATCAATTTGAGGAATGACATTAAAGGCGATTTGTTTAGTAAAAACTTGACTATCAACTGGCCTTGCATTCATCAAGTTAGCGGTCTGTTTAGCAAGTTCATCAACCGCCTCTTTACCCGCTCCAGATACAGCTTGGTATGTTGAAACATTAATACGGTCAATGCCATAAGCATCATAAATTGGTTTTAACGCAACCAGCATTTGAATTGTTGAGCAGTTTGGGTTTGCAATAATGTTACGATTACGAAAATCAGCCAAACTAGCAGGGTTAACTTCAGGCACGATCAGTGGTACGTCATAATCGTATCTAAAATGTGATGTGTTATCAATTACCACGCATCCAGCTTCCGCAGCGATCGGAGCATACTTTTCTGAAACACTACCACCTGCTGAAAATAACCCTATGTGTGCCTGAGAAAAATCAAACTGTTCAACATCGAGTACTTCAATTTTCTCACCACGAAAATCGAGTTCTTCGCCAGCACTTCGACTACTAGCCAATGCAAATAACTGGTCAACTGGAAATTTGCGTTCTTCTAATATGTCTATAATTTGTTTACCTACCAGACCCGTAGCCCCTAATACCACCACATTAAACTTTTGCGACATATCAACCCTCATTCTTTTCAATTACATTAAAACCTAACGTTGCTAATACGTCCCCATGCACACTCATGTTATCAATGTTGAGTGTACTAAATTCACGTCTTGGGGGGTAGTTTTTACGCAGACTGTCAAAACCATGACTTGTTAAATTGGCTCGCATTAAACCATCATCTCTGCGAATATCATAGACTAGATGTACTAAACGCCCTAAGTCTTGTTCTGTTAGGGTTTTTTCTGTTCTACATTTAGTCAGCGCTGGGACGGGCAAAAATGCCTCAAGCTGTTTGTTAGCACATACGCCTAATCGTTCGCACAGGCCGTCATACAGCATTTGTGTGCCGCGCGCTTTACCTTCAAGGCTATGTCCTGCGATATGAACACTCGCAAACCGAGTGTATGGTAAAAGTGCAGTAAGAATATTGGGTTCATTCTCCCATACATCTAATACAAGTTCTAACCTTTGCCCATTTTGAAGTGATTTTAGCAAAGCTTGATTATCTATCACATCACCGCGACTAGCATTGATAAGCAGCATATTTTCTTTTAACTTGCTGATACGATTTTCATCCATTAAATGAAAAGTCTTATCTTCCCCCTCTTTAATCAATGGCACATGAAATGTCACGATATCAGCTTGTTCCAAAACAGCATCAATATCTATATGCTCGTCTAAATCCCCTTGCTTAAAACGCACAGGATCACACAATAATAATTTGATACCAGTATCGGCGAGCTTGTGCTGAAGGCACTTACCAATACTTCCAACGCCTACAATCCCCAAGGTTTTACCTTGTAAACAGGTATCAGTTTCTTGGGCATACGCATATAAAGCACTAATAACATATTCCGCTACTGCAACTGCATTACACCCCGGAGCATTTGTAAAAGCGATGTCTTGTTGTGCAAGTAGATGCGTATCAACATGATCAATACCAATCGTTGCAGTACCAACAAACTGCAACTTATTTGCCTGTGCCAACAAGGGCGCATTCACTTTAGTCACAGAGCGAATAAGTAACGCGTCCACATCCTGCAATGACGATGCCTGTAAGTTGCGACCATCAAAACGCTTAACTTCACCTAAATCAGAAAAAAACTCTTCTACCAAAGGCATATTTTGATCTGCGAGGATCTTCATTTAAAATTCCAAACTGTGCACGAGAGCGATATTGTATACCCAAGCTAATGTAAAATGCGAATTTCGCGATATTGTAATGAAATACCTCTACCCCTAGCCACTCTTAGTTTTTATCTTATGAACACCCGCTGCAATACCCGAAAACATAGCTATTAGTAACAACAAAACCATTAAAGTCGTGGTTTTTTGTTCTGGCAACACAAGTAAGGGACTCATTAACACTGCCAAAACATTAAAAAATGCCAGTGCCAGAGCCATATTTAAGTGTCCGTGATAACCATACCAAGCACTGATTAAACAGCAAAATAAGTTGAAGAAAATGGCGGGAGTATAAAGATTCACCGACATCCATGTTGCAAATAAAGAAATTGATACCACAAAAATTGAACTAATCATTTAAGGTTCCTTCCTTAATTAATCTTCTAAAACAATAGGCGTGAAAGCTCAAAAATCAATCTTTTTTACGGGTTAATTACCTTTTTAATTTACATCTTAAAAACACCTTGGCAATTAGTCGCTACAAAGCGCACTGACAGGGCTATACCAAATTTATATTTAAAGTAAGCGAATATTGCTTGTATTAACTACAGTAAATGAAGCGTTTTTTCTCTTGAAATGATTCGCCGTAAAGGCTAGTCTAGCCAAGGTGGTCAGACCTCTTATAAGGAAGAACAACATGACACTCATATTCACTTTAACTTTGATAGCGCTTGTTAGCATTGCAAGCTATCACCGAGCAAGCTGGAACACCTCAGTAGGTGTTGCTGCAATTACACTACTCATTGGTACCTTTTTTGGTGCATTTGGCGCATTCTCATGGTTACTCTTTTTAGCCATTGTGGTGCCGCTATCACTCACTAATATTCGTCAACAATATATTGTTGCACCTCTTTTCAAAGCGTTTAAAAAAGTAACGCCAACCATGTCAGATACTGAGAAATCGGCTATTGCTGCTGGCACTACTTGGTGGGAAGCCGACCTTTTTTGTGGTAACCCTGATTGGAAAAAGCTTCACCAGTATCCACAATCTCGCTTAACAATTGAGGAGCAGGCATTTTTAGATGGCCCAGTTGAAGAAGTATGCGCCATGCTAGACGATTGGAAAGCAACTCATGAACTAACCGACCTCCCTGAAGATGTATGGCAGTACCTAAAAGATAATAAATTCTTTGCCATGATCATTAAAAAACAGTATGGCGGTCTTGAGTTTTCGGCCTATGCACAATCTTGTGTATTGCAAAAGCTGACCAGTAAATCAACTTTACTATCATCTATTGTTGGCGTACCAAACTCGCTCGGTCCTGGCGAGTTACTTCAGCACTACGGTACTGAAGATCAAAAAGAACATTACCTACCTAAATTAGCCACAGGTCAAGAGATCCCCTGTTTTGCACTAACCTCTCCTGAAGCAGGTTCTGATGCATCAGCGATCCCTGACTTTGGTATTGTCTGCAAAGGCGAATGGGAAGGTAAAGAAACATTGGGTATTCGCCTTACTTGGAATAAGCGTTACATCACGTTAGCGCCTGTGGCAACAGTGCTTGGTTTAGCGTTTAAACTACGCGACCCTGATGGTTTACTAAGCGAAGACAAAGAACCTGGTATCACTTGTGCTTTGATCCCAACCAATACACCAGGCGTCAAAATTGGCCGCCGCCATTTCCCGCTGAATGTGCCATTTCAAAACGGTCCTACTCAAGGCGAAGATATTTTTGTTCCTATCGATTACATTATTGGTGGACCAGCAATGGCCGGACAAGGTTGGCGGATGCTCGTTGAATGTTTGTCTGTAGGGCGAGTGATCACGCTTCCTTCAAATTCGACTGGTGGTATAAAATCATTGGCTCTTGCGAGTGGCGCTTATAGTAGAATTCGTCGTCAATTCAAACTACCAATCGGTAAAATGGAAGGCATTGAGGAATCACTTGCTAAACTTGGTGGTTATGCATACAGCACCGATGCAGCAGTAAGCATGTCAACTGGTGCAGTTGATGCAGGCGAAAAGCCATCGGTGGTTTCAGCTATTTTAAAATATCACCTAACTGAACAAATGCGTACATCTACTATGCATGCCATGGATATTCACGGTGGTAAAGGTATTTGTTTGGGCCCAAATAATTATCTGGGTAGAGGTTATCAAGGTGCACCTATCGCCATTACTGTTGAAGGTGCAAACATTTTAACCCGTAATATGATTATCTACGGCCAGGGGGCGATTCGATGCCATCCATTTGTACTCGCTGAGCTTAATGCAGTGAGCATGGAAGACAAGCAAGCCGCTCTAGAGAGCTTTGATACGTCACTAATGGGCCACATTGGTTTTACCATTTCAAATCTGGTAAGAACTAAATGGTTAGCCTTAACAGGTGCACGTTTTACAAAAGTACCATACGACGACGAAACGGCAGTATTCTATCGCAATGCTAGCCGATACAGTGCATCATTAGCCCTCATGTCAGATATCTGTATGGCAGTTTTTGGTGGCTCATTAAAACGTAAAGAACGCATATCTGCGCGCTTAGGTGACTTGCTAAGTTACTTATATTTAGTATCAGCAACACTGAAACGCTATAACGATGAAGGCCGTAAGAAAGAAGACTTACCATTTGTACAATGGAGTTGCCAAGAGCATTTATACCTTTGTCAACGCGCCTTGGCTGACTTAATTAATAATATGCCTTCTGCAGTACTTCGTGGGTTATTAAAAGTAATGCTTTTCCCATTTGGTCGCCCTGTACGTAAACCGACTGATAAGCTTGAGCACAAGATTGCACACATACTGCAGACGCCAAATGCCTCTCGCGAGCGGTTGGCTGCACATATTTACCTAAAAGATGAGCCACTAAACATCCTAGGTAAACAAGAGCAAACTCTGCGCGATATCTTAGAGATTGAACCATTATTTGACAAAGTATGCCGTGCTAAAGGTACAAAGCTACCATTTACTCAACTAGATAAGGTAGCACAAATGGGCTTAGATTTGGGGGCTTTGAATGAAGATGAAGCAGACAAACTGAGCGCTGTAGAGGCCAAACGTTTAGCCGTCATTAATGTTGATGACTTTGATCCCAGTGAACTCACCGCAGGTCAAGGTGCTAAACCTAATACACAAGGTGCCAGTGCCGCCTAAATTTACTGCATTTCTAAAATGAATCAAAGCCAGCTAATTAGCTGGCTTTTTCATAACTTCAAACTAATATTTTTATCATATAAATTAGCACACTTACACTTGCCCAGCATACCGCCAAACTCTTTGGTCGCCTTGCAGCACACCACTGTAGCAAAGGCATGAACAACAAAGTTAGTAACATAAATATATCAAAGTCCAACACAAATACAATTAAGCACCAAGATAATAAATATAGAATAAAAACAATGGTATGAAGCGTGACTACAATAACTTGTTGTTGTTTTAAACTGAGCCAAAACAATCTATGTTCTTGGACTAGTTTAGTGGTTTTTATACACATCGAGGCCCATAAAAGAAGCACAATCAGCGCAACCATAGGTGCATACCAATGTAGTAGCTCGGGGCGCTCTTTACCTATGATAGCAACTCCCAAAGTAAATAGTAAACCAATCACCATACGCCATATCAATGACCAAGCATTATTAAGCCCATAAACAAGCCAAAATGACCACGCATTTAGCTGCGAAGGTACATATACAAACTTCAAAGGCTTAAACCAACACGCAACGAGCACGATGGCATTAAATGTAAGCAAGTAGCTTATGCTCGACAATCCAAGTGCCAACAATACTATTGCACTGCCTAATGCCCACACTACGGCCTGTGGTCGATACAGGAGTACAATAGCCAAGCTTACCTGAGTCGCAATAAACGCAACAAAGTGTGGTGCTCTCATCAATTTGTCCCAATCCATAGCAAACGCCAAAATTAAGGATAACCAAAGCAATATGTGGCTTACTAGCAACAGAGTAAAATCAGCAACTAAGTGTCTTAATCGATAACTATGTAAAGAAAAGTGAAACAATCTATGTGGCGTATCTAAGATCACAGGCTTTAATACACACAGGAGCAAAGTTTGCATCAACAAGTAACCCAACATCATTTGATTTGTGGTTTCTACACTGTCACTTTGTACAACTTTACCTAAGCCAAAAAATAGGCCAGCAAGCAAACCTGGAAGGAAAATATAAAACAATGTTGAGATCATCAGAGCAAATTGACTGAGCTGCCGTAATAGCTCCTTTAGTGCGTACCCAAAGGCTTGTTTACGATATTGATAATAATTCACCTCTACGCCACCACCTCTGTTGAGAATAAGTGCTGGGTGACAAAGCCCACATCAAGAAATGGTTGTGGCTCATGACTACTGATCAATACCTGTCCAGAAAATGACTGCAACCAATGACACAACACTTCAACGCCATGTTGATCAAGTGCTGCACTAGGTTCATCTAAAATTAAGTAAGGCGTGTTACGCATAATCGCATTAAGCAATTGCAATTTTTTATGATTTCCTGAGGATAAGTCTTTTACTAGGGTATCTAAAAATGGTTCAAAACCGAGTACTTGAGCAAGTGTTAAAGGCATATCGCAAGCCCAACTTTTACTTGTCATAGAGAGTATTTGTCGCGCAGTTAAAAACTCAGGAAAGGGTATTTTATCAGAGCCTAAAGCTACATGATCTTGTAATGCAGTTACTCTCTTACCCGCGAGCAAAATGTCTCCTGTATAATAAGGGTCCAAGCCTGCAATTAAAGTGAAAAGAGTAGTTTTCCCGAGACCATTCTCACCCAGAACACAACATTTCGATGCAACAAATTGGTTGCTGTAATTATGAAATACCTGTTTATTTGCAAACTGTTTATGTAATTTAATAACACCAATCATCAAATAAATCCTTATTTTTGACGTATGTTATCATTTTAAGACAAAGTGAAATACCGGTGGATTTCCCATATATTGTTACAAGGTATTATTAAAATAATGGCGCTAAGGCATAATAGAAATGCTATAAAAATAGGTTTAAATATATGGATGGGATTCATATAAGGCAGTAAATAAATGGCGGAGTGGACGGGACTCGAACCCGCGACCCCCGGCGTGACAGGCCGGTATTCTAACCAACTGAACTACCACTCCGCAGTGGTATGCGTTTATAGAGCGTCCTCTTATACCAATAACATAAAATAAATGACCAGATATTGCGGCAGATAAGTTGTTAATTCACTAGAGAAAAGCTACGGTATGTAGTTATTCTACATGAGCAACTTTTAACATAATTTGTGAGTTGTAGCTCACTAGTAATTATTAATGTTTTAATAAACTTGGTATTAGATATCAAATGGCGGAGTGGACGGGACTCGAACCCGCGACCCCCGGCGTGACAGGCCGGTATTCTAACCAACTGAACTACCACTCCGTATTATTCTTGCTACCAGACTGCTCCCTGACAGCGGCGTGAATAATACGAATCGACCCCATGAGAGTCAACAGTTTTTTTGAAAAATACTCGCTTTTTTAGTCATCTGTCATCGAAAGGTTCAAAATATCACCTGTTTTGTCATTTTTTGAGCCATTTTTATCTGCATTTGTTTTCTCACCTTTATTTTCTGCGTCTTGTTCAGGCTCATTCTTCTTAGATTTAAATAGCGCAAACTTAAATTTAAAATTAATTGGCTTATTTTGCACCAACACTCTGATTGCCAACCAACCAATTAGCAAAATGAATATATTCCCAATCACAATAACACTGACCACTAGAGTTGTATTTAATTCTGGTTCAGGGGGAGGCTCTGGCAATAATACTACTGGAATAGGTTGAGCTAACTCAGGGACTTTTTCAATAGGTCGCTCAATTTCAAATTTATACATCGGTAAAGTCGCCATAAACTCGCGACCATTGATGTTTTCACCAAACGCTGATAGCTCGACGCTATAGCGCCCCCAGTCATAGTTCTTTATTGGTAAAATTCTATATAAGCGGTTGTGCGGCTCTGTTGCAAATGGCTGCTCTTCACCATTTGGGTAAAAAATCTTTCCTTGAAAAATAACAGACTCTGGCTCGACAGTTTGATTATCAATTTTAATCATTAGCTCATGATCAAACTCACTGTTGTCAGATAGAGTCAACTCATAATCAAATGGCGGTTCAGACAGTAAAATAGGCTGAGCAACAACTTTACGCTTAACTAGAGGCGTTTCAACGTGAAACTCTGGTCGCCACTCCCCTGCAGGAAACGTCAGCTTAAATTCACCTGTGAATACTCCATCCATTGGACGCTCATCAAAGTCCCTTCCATCATCTTTAAACTCGGTAACACTTTGTGTACCGGCTCCAAAATTATCATAGTTATCATTATTGGTACTGACAAAATCCACCACGAGTGACACTACATCACGAAAGTACCCAATCTTAATCGGCTTACCATCATTGGTTACTTTTCCCGTTACCTTGAGCGTCTCCCCCCTAAAAACCAGCGGTGGCAATGGTTCAACATTCAACTCTATCTCTCCTACAACCATAACACGGCTATCAGGGCGAATATTACCTATTACTTGCCAAGGCCCGGGTGTTGGGTTACTTATCACAATAAGGTCAAAGCTTACCTCGTCATACCATTGCAAGGTCTCGTCTCGCAACGCATGGGTTGCATATATTTTACTTCCATCGGGTTGAACTAAAACAACTGCAGGTGAGCCTGGTCTGCGAAAGAATAGCAAAGAAATTTTATCAACCTTGTGGTCAATCCGAAAACGATTATCAAGTAACGGTACCTCATTAGAAACGCCATCACGCTCTAGCACTGTGATTGAGGGTGCCCCAACAACAAACGTTGACATCATCATAATGCTTAGCCAAAGACAAAATCGTTTCATATCTTTACCTCTTTATTGTTGCCACAAAGTCTCACCATCTTTGTTAACTACTTGCAGTCGCTCCTGATGTGCTTGCAGTTCTTCAGGTGTTGCTTTAACGACTTTCAAGCTCGGGCGATTTGCCGCTAATCGACGAATTTTGCCATCATCTTGTTCATTTGTATCATTACCCGTTGATAAGTTTAGCTTAACTTGGCCGCCCGTCATGCCAAGATATACGTCAGCTAAAATTTCAGAATCCAGCAATGCACCGTGTAACGTTCGTTTAGAGTTATCTATATCGTAACGCCGACACAATGCATCAAGATTATTCTTTTGACCCGGATGCAAGTTACGCGCCATGACTAAGGTATCGAGCACTTCACAATAATCACGAGTTGCCGGAAAGCCTTTATTCAACTTAGCAAATTCATGATCCATAAACCCGACATCAAACGGAGCATTATGTATAACCAATTCTGCACCTTTTATGTAATCAAAAAACTCTTGAGCTATATCATGAAATAACGGTTTACCGTGCAAAAATTCATTTGTAATACCGTGAACATCAATGGCTTCCTCTTCTATTTCCCTTTGAGGGTTGATGTATACATGAAAGTTATTGCCTGTCAGTCGCCGATTAATTAGCTCAACACAGCCTACTTCTATTATCCTATGTCCGGCCTTGGGATCGATGCCCGTTGTTTCCGTATCTAGGACTATTTGTCTTTTTAACATATCGTCTGTCGCCCAACTTTGCTATCGTTAGCCATTAATAATTACATTCTACATAAAAACAGGGCTATTCGTGCAAAAAACCGTAGAGATTTATACTGATGGGTCATGCCTTGGAAATCCAGGCCCCGGCGGTTATGGCGTTTACATGCGCTATCAAAGTCATGAAAAAACATTATCTAAAGGCTATCAACTGACCACAAACAACCGTATGGAGATGCTCGCAGCAATCACCGCTTTAGAAGCTCTGACTAGAGATTGTGATATCGTACTATACACCGATAGCCAATATGTAAAACAAGGTATTGAGTCTTGGTTAGCAAACTGGAAAAAGCGCAATTGGCTAACAGCATCAAAAGCCCCCGTCAAAAACGTTGATCTTTGGCAAAGGTTAGACATTGCGTGTCAACGCCACACTATACAGTGGCAATGGGTAAAAGGTCACAGTGGTAATAAATACAATGAACTAGTTGATGACTTAGCCCGTGAAGCAGCCTCATCCGACTCTTTAGAGTTAGATGTAGGTTATCAAGTATAACGCGCTATTTATCACTCGATGAGCATGTTTGTGTTAAACGCGCACTTTTTACAGCAGGTGCCCATTTAGGTCTGGCATGCCACTTAGGCTTAATCGGAGTAAGTGGCGCAACGCGCTTACGCGCAACTAAAATATAACAGCTACCCATTGGCTTTAAATATTGTCGACAAAATTGCCGCCAAGGAGCAAATCGTGATAGTCGACTCCCTCGTGCAAGTGAGGCATGAATAAACCGTTCATCAGCAAGAATCTCAAAGCCTAATAAATCTAACCAATCTTTCACTCGTGATGGCGTAAAAAAACGCCCTGACCAAGGTAGTTTTTCTTTACTAAATGGTAGTAAGTTTGCCAAACCGCACAAACTAAATGGATTAAAGCCGCTGATAACAATATACCCACCGGGGATCAAAGTACGATGTGCCTCTCGCAAAATATGATGGGGGTCGGAATGATACTCAAGACATTGGCTCAATATGCACGCATCGACACTGTGCTCAGAAAAAGGCAATTCATCAATTTCAGCCACTACACCAACATGGCCAAGCGCATAAGGAGATACACAAACTTGGTGCTTAATTGCACTGTTAGAGGTATCTATTTGCCCACTAAGGCTGCCCAGTTTCAGCATATGGTAACCAAACATTCTCGGTAACCATTGCTCTACGCGTTTTTCAATACCGATACGCAAATATTCGCCATGAGGAAAGTCCTTCCATTCAAGCGGTTTTGGGCCTTGTTGAAAACTTAAGGCTGGTTTCATCGAATTCGCTCGTTATACTAATGCTACTACTCACTTTATAGAGCAATTAACTATGGTGCAAGTCAAGCCAATAAAAGCATTTGATGATAATTATATTTGGGCAATTCATGATACAACTCAAAAGCAAGTATGGGTAGTTGACCCCGGCCAAGCTGAACCAGTTGTTAGGTTTTTAAATGATAACCAAGCAAGTTTACAAGGAATTTTAGTCACTCACCATCACTGGGATCATACAACCGGTATAGCGTCACTAAAGGAGATTACGCCTCAACTGAGAGTGTTTGGCCCCGCAAACTCTCCTTATAATGGGATCACTGACCCATTATATGAAGGTGATACAATAACGGTATTCAACATTGAATTCGCTGTTATTGAAACACCGGGCCATACACTTGATCATATTTGCTACTTAAACCACAAATTGTGCTTTACAGGCGATACGCTATTTAGTGCTGGGTGTGGCCGTTTAATGGAAGGTAACGCAGAACAAATGTGGCAATCTCTCAAAAAGTTCACGCCTTTAAAAGATGAAACCTTAATGTATTGTACCCATGAGTACACCATGGCAAATTTGGCTTTTGCCTGTGCCGTTGAGCCTGACAATCAAGATATTAGTGAGTACAAGCAATGGGCAGCTTCTAGAAGAAGTAACAACTTACCTACCCTACCTAGCACGTTTGGTAAAGAGCGTGCTGTTAATCCTTTTTTACGCGCTAACTTGAGTCATATCAGTGAGTATATTCCTAAACATATCAAAAGCAATCTATCTGAACCTTGGCAAGTTTTTGCAGCACTGAGAGTTTGGAAAGATAAGTTTTAGTCATCAGGGAACATGAATCACTTTTAATATAGCCACTTAACAGGTAGTATTGTCCGGTTTTTGCGCGAGTAACAGAAAAATTATCTATGAATAAATTGTCCATTTCCCTGCTCTTGATAGCCCTATTAAGTACCGGCTGTCAAACCATTCCAGATGTCACTAAGCCAACAGAGCCAGTAGTATCACGACTCAATCATGCAAGTCCTGCTCAGATCAGTGATACCTTGCTTAACGCAATTCATGAACCAATTGAAGCAGATGAACCTCCCCCCGTCTTTGACGACGTATGGGAACGTATTCGCTACCAACTCTCAATAAATGTGCCTCAAAATAGGCCCGTTGTTTCAGAGCGAAATTACTATCAGCGTCACCAAGCTTACTTAGACCGTATTTCTAAACGTGCTGAACCCTATTTATACTTTATTGTTGAAGAAGTAGAAAAACGTCAAATGCCAATTGAAATTGCGTTATTACCTATCGTAGAGAGTGCTTTCGACCCATTTGGTTACTCTCACCGTAGTGCATCTGGCATTTGGCAGTTTATGCCAAAAACGGGAGAGCGATTTAATCTAAAGCAAAATTGGTGGTATGACGGACGCAGAGATATTGTACAATCAACCCGCGCAGCACTTGATTATTTAAGCTATTTACATAAAACCTTAGAGGGTGACTGGCTTAATGCAATAGCCGCCTATAATTCTGGCGAAGGGCGCTTATTAAAAGCAATAAGGAAAAACCGCAAAAAGCATTTACCAACAGACTTTTGGTCACTTGACTTACCAAGAGAAACAACCGCATATGTACCTAAACTATTAGCTCTATCAGACCTATTAAAGCGCCAAGATGAGTTTAACGTAAGTTGGAAAAAAATTATCAATGCGCAAGTTGTAGAGCCTGTAGATATTGGTTCACAAATTGACTTAGCATTTGCAGCTGACATGGCTGGTATTTCTTTAACTGAGCTTTACCGGCTCAATCCAGCATTTAATCGCTGGGCAAGTGACCCTAATGGCCCACACTCATTGCTGCTACCAGTCGATAAAATAACAGTATTTAAAGAAAAGCTTGCAGCTACGCCAATAAAAGAGCGCTTGCGCTGGCAACATTATGCCGTTAAAAAAGGCGATACACTTTCCGTCATTGCAGCTAAGTTTTCCACCAGCACCAATGCAATTCAATCGTTAAATAAGTTAGACTCACACATCATTCGTATCGGCCAAAACTTGCTTGTTCCATTAAGCGAGGGTGAATTTAAAAGCGAGCACTTACCAACTAATGTTCGTAACTCAATCACTCATGCTACTAGAACTAAAAAGGTTCATGTCGTGACAAATGGAGACACATTGTGGGATATCAGTCGAGAGTACGATGTCACTATTAAGCAGTTAGCCAACTGGAACAAACTTAAACCCAATTCTATTTTACGTTTGGGACAAAAGCTGAACGTTTATAAGCAAACACAACGTGCGAAAATGGTAAATAATACCAATAACCGCACTATTACTTATAAGGTTAAACGTGGCGATTCACTGGCCAGAATTGCATCAAAATTCAATCTGACTATTAAAGAGATAGTAAAGTGGAATGAACTTGAAGGGCAAAAATACTTACATCCCGGACAAAAACTAAAATTAAAAGTAGATGTTAAAAGTTCATAAAAAAAGCGCCTTAATGGCGCTTTTTTACAAATGAGCAACCCAGCGCATTAACCAAGGAGCGGTTGGCTCCCAAGCTTCAAAGTGCTCACCCGCATCTATATCTAAACGTTCAATTGGTAAAGTAGCATTCAGCTCCTGAGCCAACGCATCGATTTGTCGCCCTGCTCCACAAAACGTTTCTCCATAGCTGCTGTCTCCAAGAGCTATTACGCCAACCTTTTTATCTGTAAGCATGGGAAATTGACCTTGCATTTGTAAAAACAACGGCAATATATTATCTGGCAAATCTCCCGATCCCGTCGTCGAGGTTATAAACAATATATTTTTCGCACTTTGCAGTTGCTCAAATGTATCTTGCTCACAAATAACCGCGTCATGCCCTAAGCTTGTGAGTTTATTTTTTACCTCGATTGCCAAGTTATCCGCATTGCCATACATACTACCTACAAATATAGATACCGATGCCATTAAGCATAATCCTTCTGAGTTGTAGGCCAACCTAATTGCTCGAAAATCGACAATATAGATGCTGTTAGGTTAGCTCTGATTGTAATGTTTTGTTGAGTATAAGGATGAACAAACTTAAGTGAAGTTGCAAACAACATCAACCTTTGCGCACCAAAATACTCGTAAAAGAAATGGTTATGTTTGTTATCACCGTGATTAACATCACCAATAATCGGATAAGACAAATGATTTAAATGCCGGCGAATTTGATGTTTTCGTCCCGTTTTTGGAAAGCACTCAACCAATGAATAACGAATACTTGGATATTTGCCAAACTCAATCGGTAAACTGGCTTGGTACAGGCAGTTAAACTGTGTTTGCGCCTCTTGCGGTGCTTTGTTTTGATCAGCAAATTTATCGGCTATTTTATCAAGTTCTTCTTTAAGTGGTTTATCCACAAATACTGATTCTGGTGCAAACCCTCTAACTAAAGCCAAATAACGTTTTTCAATTTTTCCATCTATAAACACTTGATTGATATCTCGCGCAGCTTGCGAGCTAAGCGCAAACAATAGTACTCCTGATGTAGGCCTGTCTAAACGATGCACTGGAAACACATGTTGCCCAAGCTGATCTCGTAACATTTGCATTGCAAATTGCGTTTCCCTCTTGTCTAAAAACGAGCGATGTACTAATAACCCTGATGGCTTATTAATAGCTACATAGTTTTCGTCTTGATAAACAATCTCTAGCATTTTTCGCCTTTAGTTAAGCTGTTATCTAGACGCACTAAAACATCGTGTACGTTGTCGTAGTTAGAGTGTGAGCATAAAGTCATTTCTGCCATCGGGGCCAATGCAATATTATTTGGCAATGGGTCTTCTTGCTCAGCTAATCGAGACATCTTTGGGATAAACACAAACTGCAACCATTGCTCAAAACGCAGTGTGTCGCAACAAAAAGGCGCCGCTGAGCGTAGCAACTGTGAATTTACCGGCTCAGTCTGCCAAAGTTCAGCACGTTCAAGCGCCCGCTCCAGTTCTTGCAATAACAAGCAAACATGTTGATGTAATGTACTCGGCATTACTAAAACTCTTATGAATAGATTTATTGCAATTATACCTAAACTCACAGCCTTTACCCATAGCTTGCTTATCAGCAGGCATAAATACAGGTATAATCCCCCTCCAAAACAATCTGGTGAGTAAATCATGACAACGCAAATTTCTACTTTAGGCGAACTTTTGAGTACAGCAGGCACCCAGTGGCGAGTGTATGATATAGGCCGTAGGATAACCAAAATAGATAAACAGCAATTTGCGCAAATTGAAACAACTCAAACCCCTTATCCTTATCCATTGGGCAGCCATGCATTAATCGCGATTCAATTTTGGGATAATCAAGCAACAGTTGACCCTTATGTCTGGTTTTTAAAGTTTCCACTAGATGAACAAAGCAAATTAATTGTTGCCAGCAGAGATCACTTTGCCAGCATGGTTTTAGAAGCCCTTGGAACAGAGTTAACAGGCGAGCATGCTGATGGAAAACTTGATAATAACCCCTATGTTTTTACTCCTAACGCAAATAAACTTGCCGCGTTTAATGCGTTATTAAAAAAAGAGTTAAATCGACCCGCCTCTCAATATTATGAATACAGCGAGTTGTATTTTGCTGGCAAGTTACCAAGTAATGCCTGGCAAAGCTTAGCTATACAAGGACTGGCTGATTTTGCATACCGTTTAGAGCACGGTCAAAACAATACTAATTTGCAAGCAATTTGGCCGTCTTTGCCATTAGAAGTGAAACAGCCTTTGAGCGCAATGTTGGAACATATTGAAATAAATACCGCTTTTTCTGAACAATTACAAAGTGCAATAAATACATCGATAGCACAACAAGAACTTGATACGCTTATCTGCAACTTGCGAGCAATTTCAGGTAGCAAAGCACAAGGCCTTGTAGCTCAAAGTGTTGATACTCTGCTTGGCTGTGAATATCGCCATGAGGCTGATATTTTACTAACCTTAGCAGGACGCTGTTGGGAGGTGTTTATAGACCGAGAGCGACTCTTTAAATTTTTAGATTGCGCAGCAAACAATCATCAGATTGACGGTTTATTTGCAAGTGTTTTTGCAGATTTAGTTGCAATTCCACAGCTGCGCCCACATGTTTTAAGTATTCTAAGAGCAGACAATCGCAGTGACAATTTATCACGCGCAATCGGTAGGTTATTTTCATAGATGGCAACACTTTGGCTTTTAATCATATTTGGGGCAGTTATCGCACTATTTTGGACTAGTAGGCAAGCCGCAGAAGCAGCAAAAGAGCATGCTCAGCATCAGGCTGAAAAGCTACAAGTTCAAATGTTGAGTATTGCCTGCAAGCAACGCCGTTTAGGTATACTGCGAAATGGCAAACCAGGTATAAAAAGCCAATTTACTTTTGAATTTAGTTCAGATGGTGAAAGTGTTTACTATGGCACGTTATACCTTGAAAATAATCGACTCGTCAAAGCTGATATTCCCCCATACCGTATAACTTAAAAAGCCGCTAGAATATCTATTGAGACATACTTAATAATTAATTATGCTGATCTTTTTTTCATGGAAGGACATCGTAAATGAAAAAATCTAAATGCCTCAAAGTTGGTAGTACTGTAGCCGTCGTATCACCGTCATGGGGTGGCCCATCGGTATTTCCTCATATTTATCAGCAAGGGTTACATAACCTCGCAGAGCTTGGGTTTAATATTGTTGAGTATCCAACAGCTACAATGGATGAAAATAAGTTATTTCTCAATCCCAAGCTGCGGGCAGACGATATTAACAAAGCATTTTTAGACCCTCAAATCGACGCTATCATCGCCACCATAGGTGGGAGTGATAGTGCCAGAATTTTAAAGTACCTTGATTTGCAGGCCATTTCACAGCATCCAAAACTCTTTATGGGCTACTCAGATAGCACCAGCCTAACAACTACGCTCAATCAAGCCGGGTTAGTTACGTTCAACGGTCCGTCGGTGATGGCAGGGTTTGCACAGCTTCATAATTTTGATACACAATACCAAAGTTACATACTTAATTTTTTAACAACTAACCCAACGTCTCGAGCACTACCGGTATTTGACAGCTACAGCCATGGTTACCCCGAGTGGGCGCATGTAGAAAATACGGGAATGCGTAACCCACTTATCAAAAGCCGCGGACCACAAGTACTACAAGGCACCAAAAGTGTTATTGGTCAATTATTTGGTGGCTGTATTGAAGTATTAGAAATGCTCAAAGGAACTGAACATTGGCCTGCACCAAGCTTTTGGCACACTAAGATACTTTTTTTGGAGACCTCACAAGAAAAACCTTCTGTCGACTATGTCCGCTACTGGCTGCGCAATTATGGTGTGATGGGGGTATTTGAAAAGATCAATGCTTTGTTGATTGGCCGCCCACGCGACTATAGCAATACCGAACAAGTAGAATTGGAAAACGTTATATTAAGTGTTGTCAAAGAAGAGTTTAATAATCAACACCTCGTTATTGTTGCCAATTTAGATTTTGGCCATACTGATCCTCAAATGATTTTACCGTTAGGTTTACAGTGTTCAGTTGACGCACAATCAGGTCATTTAACGTTGTTAGAAGAAGTTTTTGCATAAATACTAGAAGTGTCGACATATGAAATTAAAATGTTTTTCTAGCAGTTTCAAACCGTTAGAAAAAACTAAGGCGCAACATAAGTCGCGCCTAGTTCTGACTACATCCATGATGGGTTTTCCATACCCTATGCGTGAAGCCACCTTTTTCTTCGTCCCCTGAACGGGTATACATCCAAGCCATACCCGGGCACCTTCCTTGCTGTCATCCTTATGTCACACCCTGTGACTATCCATTTGCTTTCCAAGCTTCCACTTCACTCAACCTTGAGTGCTCCCTAAACTGCACACCCTGTGCTTATCCTATCTTCCTTGTACATATCTTCCTAATATGTGCCCACACCCTGTGAGTTCCAAAGTCATTCCTTGCTCCTTTTACGCTCCTTGCTTATGCAGTTCAGTCCTTCTGCATATCATCCTTCTAACGAACTCTATCGCTTTGTCTTCCTGACACAAATAAGTTTACGCGGTTATTGGCTTTCAAAAAGCAAATAAATGTAATTTATTGAATGAAACAATATTGTAAAAATAAACATTGTTATATTTTACAAGTAGTTAATTTGATAATGATTACCAATAACGACAACATAAAACACCTTAGCGCACATTTATGTAGGAGAAGTCTCACAGCTGTTTTTCCATTCTGTCTCATTGCCGGCGTTTAAAAAGTAACTCACCACTTACTTTTTCAAATGAAAGTGATTTTATAACTTGATATTTATGGCCAAGAAAAAATGCTTTATCTTTAGCTTGTGTTACAAATACTGCCATGCCTGTAACATCGCGATTGCTTGCTATTAAATCATCTAATCCTGTGAGTAGGTAATGTCCAAGCCCTTGCCCTTGAATGTGAGGGTCGACAGCAATAAAGGCTAAAAAATAGTAATGACCATACTCTTGTAAGGCCTCACGAATGGTATTCTCTTTTTCAATGAGCTGCTGAGTTTGCAAGTATCCAGCACTTAGCATTAATCGTAAGCGCCAATGCCAATATCTCGAAGCTTGTAATTGTGTTTGCGACTCAATTACGCAAGCAACGGCATACAGGTTTTCTCCCTCAAATAAGCCAACCATAGGCTGCTGGCCTTGCCCGAAACTTGAGAGCTCTTCACGAATGAATGCCCGCAACTTAGCTTCATAACTACTATTATCTTTTGCGGATAATACACTGCGAAGCACATCATCATCATGGTAAGCTTGATACAGTAAGCTCGCGGTTACTGACATATCTTCTGCGGATAAATACTTAACTGATAGGTTTTGCTGTTCTAGAACTCGCATAATACCCCCTTATGTTGTTGTTATTAGGGCGAACTGATTGTTGTTAGTTGCACTCTCTACTATAGTTACAGAGTGTTTTTTAGGCAACTAACGGAGTGATTTATGGATACCAGCAAGCACAACCTTGCCAATTTATTTGCACAACTGGGTTTAGACAACTCACCTGAACAAATTACGATGTTTGTTAACAAACACCGTATTGCAGACGATACTTTGCTCGCAGATGCACCATTTTGGAATGAAGGTCAGCGACATTTTATCGAAGAATCATTGCAAGAAGACGCTGACTGGTGTGAGCTCATAGATGAACTAGATACCATGCTACGCTAACATTTTAAGCTATGTTATGATGCGCTTTATTTTTTGGAGTAAAGCGCATGCATCCTGCAGTACAAAAAGCCATTGCGGAATTAGTCAGTGATGGAAAAGTTCCAAGTGTTGCCTTAACCAAAGCACGCTTGAGTGACCCCGTACCTATGCCACTCATTATTGCAGGTCTCACTGCTTATAAAAACAACCCAGATATCATCACATTCCCATTATCGTCACAACCCAAACAAGACGCTCAGCAACAGCAAAGTCAGCTTGACCGCATTGAGCATAAACTTGATAAGCTGCTGACCCTACTAGAGAAAGGTTAATATGTTTGTTGTTGACTTAACTTTTGACTGTTACCAAGATACAACGCTAGATATGGCTGAAGTCGCGATTAACCGTGTAGTTAATGCACTACGCTTTAATGGCCAAATTATCGGTGACGAGTTTCCAACCGTATTAAAAGACGGTTACTTTATCACTCGAGTTATGTGCCCATTAGAGGATGCTCTACATCCACTCAACCACAGCCCATTTGTTAAACATGCCATAGATGGTCTACAAAAAGCAGGGTTACTGGCCCCAAAGGTCAAGGTGATTGGGCAAGATATTCACGCTAATGGTGCCGATCAATGTACCGCGCCCTCCAGCTACATTCTGTACACTACTTACGTACATACTTGCAGCCCACTTTACTGTGGTGACGATTTTTTGCCTGTGCCACTTTACAAAATTCCAGCCATCGCCAATGGTGATTACAAAGCCCTAATAAAATGGCAAGAGGACTGGCAGGCCTGTGACCAAATTCAAATTAATGGTGCAACCCGTTGTGAATTTGCTACCCTTGATGAAATATCTAGTACCAATAGCGACTTATTTCGCCGTGGTATGGACTTATCAAAACGCATTAGGTTTTTAACCCAAAAGCCCGTTTATTATTATTTATACCGTGTCGGCGGAGAGTCTTTAGAGTCTGAAAAACAAAGAAAGTGCCCAAGTTGCAACAGTGATTGGGCATTAGATGAACCTTGGTTTGGTATTTTTGACTTTCGCTGCGATAACTGCGAGCTGGTGTCAAATATGTCGTGGGACTTTCAATGATTTGACTAGCAAACAACCTGCTGCAAAAAGTCATCAAGACTAGTAGCTAATACATGATGTGGTGGTTTGCCTACATACTCTAGGCACACCTCACCGGTATTTAGCGTTACAGTGAGCAACAAATCATCTTGTTCTGTCAAACCAATAAATATTGTATCTTGCTGTTTAAGCTTTCGCTTCATTAAAACATGGCCAGTAATGTTTTGCTGTAACCGCTCAAAATCGTCTTGATTCCAAGCTTGTAATAGCTCAATTTCATGTCCATCAATCTCACCAACAATATTACCCGCAAAAAAGCTACTGTAATAATCATCTAACGCTATGGGGAACTCACACTCAAGCGCTTTTGCCAGTTGCTGCAAATTATTCTCTGCTGGTTGAGCAATCGCTTGCCATTGAATTCGTTCGCCGTCTATCGGCTCACCAACTTCGCAAGGGCTTGACCATTTTGGGTCATAATACATACATGGGAGTGATTGATGTTGCTGCTGATACTTCATCGCAAAGTCTTGGTGTAATTTTGATAAAATCTGCTGTGTCGCCATACTGCCAACTTTCTTGTGATCCGTTATAATATCGTCATTGTAACCACAAATGGTGAAACATGACAGATTACACAAATGCACCTGAGCTAAAAGCATCACTTTTAGGCAAAGCAACCGAATATGCATCACACTACGATGCGACCTTGTTACACCCTATTGCCCGTAAGCTCAATCGCGACCAAATCGCTGTCGATGAATCTGACTTACCCTTTATGGGCGAAGATACATGGACTGGCTATGAGCTTTCTTGGCTTAACCAAAAAGGCAAGCCTCAAGTCGCCGTTGCCAGTTTTGTATTCCCGTGCCAAAGCTCACATATTATTGAATCTAAATCATTTAAATTGTACTTAAATAGCTTTAACCAAAGCAAATTTGCAAGTGTAGAAGCAGTACAACAGATACTCCAAAAAGACTTATCTTCCACGGCAAACACACAAGTGCAAGTCACACTTTATAAAGCTGATGATTATGCTTGCCTGCCATTTACTGCGCTACCAGGCGAATGTATTGATGAGTTAGATATTGAAGTGGATATATACAGCCCCCAAGCAGATATTTTGCAAAGTACAGGGCAATGCAACGTAAGCGAAACGCTACATAGTCATTTATTAAAGTCGAATTGTTTAATTACCTCACAACCCGATTGGGCCAGTATCATTATTTCATACACAGGCAAACAAATATGTCGTGACTCACTACTGCGTTACCTTATCTCATTTCGTAGTCACAATGAATTCCATGAACAATGTGTTGAGCGCATCTATTGCGAACTGATGAATACATTTGATTTTGAAAAGCTTGAGGTGTACGCGCGGTATACGAGGCGTGGCGGTTTAGATATAAACCCATATCGTTCAAGCTATCAAAACCACACCGCCTATCAAATTCGCACTAATCGACAGTAAAAGTACTCACGGGCACCTTAATTGCACAAACATCTAAATAGTTAGGCTTGGCGACAAACCAAGCCTCTGGGCGGTTTTTTCTAGCTTCAATGAGCGTCTTAAAATCATCATGACTGGTATTAAAGACCTTAAATCTTAGTTTATCTTTACTGGCAATATCCGAAAGTACCCTAACTGATTCAATGTGATTAAACATCTGCCCATGTGTAGGGTTACGGTCTAACTTTTGTACATGCTCCATACCGCTCAACACTTGACCAAATACCGTGGTGTTTTTATCTAGATATCGTTGCGCAGACAGCGTGATATAAAACTCAGTTCCGCCAGAATTAAGCGCATCCTCACGGGCCATGGCAAATGCACCGGTACAGTGTGTTTGCCATGTTTGCGTAGCTTGAAGGTTCTGTGCAACCGCAAAACCACTAAAAAAACCTGTTCGCTGTGCATACCCATCGACCATGTTGAGTGCAGTAACTGACAAAAAAGGCTTTTTACTATTTAAGATAAGTTCGGCAGAAAGTTGCTTTTTTGCGTGCTTCGTTACTTTACTATTGCTCGCATCTCCCCCTTGCGCCACAAAACCTTCGACGAAGCGGTACATACTCAAGCCGTCATAAAATTGCTCACGAGCGAGTAGTTTAATATTCGCAACATGGTTTGGGGCAAGTGTTGAATTCAACTCAATATACACCGGCCCCGTTGGTAATTGAATTTTCAGTACATCGTCATTATTCACTAGCCGCCACGCAGATGCAGGTGCTTGCGAAACAATTTCATGTGGCGCTTTTGGCGTTTGCGCGTCAGCAGTATTCGCTATTTGAAAAAATATACAAAACAACCCCAATAAACCTAGCTTCATCACCTTCCCTTATTATTTAAAATTGTTAACTAGTTATCCCAATCAAATTTATATAATAAATCAACACTGTCATACAAACCGCTTGTCGCTTCAATGTAGAGTTTAGAGAATACTCGATAGCGCACTGCCACTTCACTCAAAGAGTCAAATACGCCAACGCGATAACTCACCTGTACACTGGGCGTCAAATAACCTGAGACTTCAACTTTGGTCGAATCACCACTGCCTCTTGCACCAAGAGACACATCGCTAAAGCCCAGCTTTTCTCCCGTTTTTGCCACCAGCCCCTCACTTCGATTCAAGCCTTGTGATAATAGTAACTGCGTTAAAATCGTGTTGTTTGAACTCTCGCCCTCCCCCAGCGGTTCTCCGTTAAGCAAATAAGCAAGCGCTTGGGATTGGTCCATCGCGGGTTGTGAATAGACTGAAAAACTTGGCTTTGAGATACTCCCCGATAACTCGATACCTGCCTCTACATCATTTGCAGTCACCTCTGGGTTGCGAATAGCACGTACATTTAAATACGGCTTATCCAACGCGCCATTGAACCCTATTAAGCCTGTTTTTATCAATAAGTCTTGACCAAAGGCACGATACCGCCCTTCATTTAACGACAATTCTCCACTTGCTAACAATGGACTTGCAGGCATTTTCACCACATCTATACTACCTGCTATATAGCTATCTAAACCAAGCGCCTTAACCCGAAAGTCATCTCCTACTTTCACATCTACATCAACTTTATAATCAATTGGAGAGCGGCTTAAGCGCTTACTTTGTGCATCAACAATAATTTGGTCTTCAGAAACTTGCACCACCCCCACGGGGATCTCTTTTACCTCGATACGACCAAATGGAATAAACAGCTTTCCAGTCACTGAAGCTTTATCCTCGCTGTATTCAAACAGAATGTCTGGAGAAATAGACACTTCCACATTTGCCTCAGGCGCGATTAAAAAATTATCCCCTTGCGCTTTAATTTTGCCAGCCAATTTATTTGCCCAAGAGAGCTGCCCATCAAGCGATAAAGTCCCCCCTTGTTCAGCTTGCATGTTGCCATGTATATTTGCTTGCTTTGCATCAAACGTAATATCTACACTAGATGACATCAAAGTAATAGGAGAAACGGGACTTGCCAGCGCTATCTCTTTAATGTTGACCTGCCCCGCTACATGTGGGCTACGTAAGTCACCCGTTAAGTTAACCTTGCCACTAATATCACCTGCAAGGTTAAATGGCTGTTGCAAACTTTTACTCAGCACTGGGGACAAAGGAGAAAGCGACATATGAACAATTTCAACAACCGCCTTTGGTTTAGCTTTACCTATTAAAGGCAATTGCATTTCTCCCTGTAATCGCCCTAATAAAGAAGACTCTATTTGCCAATCTAATGTCGCAAGCTCCTCGCTACTCACTAACTGGGTATTGAGCTTCTCGATAGGCAGTGTGTGAATTACATCGCCCTCTGTTGTAATAACTTGGGTGTGCTGAAATTGCAATTGCCCATCGGCTTTAGTGAGCTTGCCAGATTGCCAATCAAATGACACACCGCCGAACGCTGAACCATCAAGTTTAGCAATATCTCCAAGCCACGGATTGATGTCACTAAGTAATAATTGGCTGATATTAACATCGCCATGGCCATGACCGGTGATGATGTTTTGTTGGCCAGAAAAACAAGCTTCACTATTTAGTAACACCCAACATTGCTTATCAAATTTAGCCTGCTGTTGCGATAAATAGATTTGCGCAGGCTCTAACAACTCAAATAGATACTGTTGATAATCAACCTTGGCATCAGTTAACACAGCTTGCCATTGTTCATTTTGCAAACTACCGCGCAACTTCACATCAACGAGTGCATCACCTTGCGTCTTTATTTCAAGTGTATGCTGTAACAAATCACCTTGCACTGACACAGTCGCATTTTGAATCGCTTGTTGCTCTACTTCAATTCGGCTAGCTTGTAACTTAGCATCTGTTTCCCAGCGACTCGCACCATCTAAAAAGAAGTCCAACTGTGCATCTATCAGCTGCACCTGCTGATATCTTACATGTTGTAAGTCAGCATTAAGTTCAATACTTGGCGTTTTATGATTACCTGATACAACAATATGTGAAGACATTTCAATATCAGCAGGTAAAAGTAGATCTGCACTATGTGCTAGATTTACATTTCCTGATAATTGCAATTGTTGTCCTAGTAGCCCAGATAGTGTGACTTTGCTTTGTCCATATGCAAAAGAAAATTGTTCAAGATTGCCTTGAAAATCTTGATTCAACTGCAATTTAGTGGCCGCAGTTAGGGGTTTGTTGAGTAATAACCCATCAAGTTCTAATGTTTTGATGTCCGTTTGCCATTGTCCATCATTAATGGCAAAGCTCATCGCAAGTTGTGTGTTTAGTTTGGTATCTGAGTATTGTGGCAAAAAAAGAGCCAATGGAATTTGAGTAACCTCGGCAATGACCTCACCATTGATACCTTGTTGCCAACTAAATTGCGTCGAGAAAGCAGCCACTGCTTCGCGCCACTGCAATTGAGCATCATCAATAGTTACCTCTGTCAGTGAACCATGCAGCTTAGCACTTGATGAAAAAGGTGACTCTGGTGAGCTATTTCCATTAATACTTAATTTTGCAACGTAGTCATTAAAATCCCCCTCAATATCAAACTTGCCTTGTTCCAGCTTTAAACGCTCAAAAGGCGCTGGTAACAATCCAGAAAACTGCCAATCGTGAACCAAAAGCTGTACATCAAAAGGCCAATTGTCTTGAGCAAGGTTAATGTTCCCCTCAACATCGCTTGGGTATTGCCCCATACTGTTTAGTTTGATAGCTAATTTGGATAGTGACCCATTGGTATCTAGGAGCAACTGATCATCCCCTATTTTGAGCACAGTGCTACTGTTGAGCTGCAAACTTTTTGACCAAAATACTGCACCTTGCGAGCGCAATTTAAAGTCTTGCATATCGGCATTAAGCGTTTGCCATTGCAATTGCTCAGTATCTAATGATGCTTCAATAGCAATATTATCAAGTTTGGTCGTTTGACTTGCTTGTCGCAATTCAAAATGCTGAATTCTCAATTTTTGAGCGGTCACATTCATTGGAATAAAAGGGGCTTTAAATACGAGCGCGGGGATTTTTTCAGGGAGTTCTTTTGTCTGTTTTGTTTGTTCATCAGGCAAAGTGACATGCACACTATCTAGTGTGAGTTTGTTAATAAGTAATTGCTCATCTTGCCATTGAAGCTGGCTATGTAACTGCGAAAACGATACATGCTGTCCATTGAAGTTCGCCTCAAAATGCCTGACCGATAGATTTCTTATACCTAGGTGAACAGGTGCATTAATTCGCTTTGATTCTTGTACTGGTTGCTGAGACTCCTCAGCGAGTGTACCTGCTTTCACTTGTATAGATTCACCAGAAACATCTATGCATAATGTGGCACAACTAAACCACTCTAACGAGACCCGAAGCTGCTGGACAGAAATAGAGACTTGCTCATTTTTATAAGTCATGTCTATTTGCGTACCAGACAATAACCGCCCCTCTGCGAGCTTGAGTTCAAGCCCTGCAACCGTTTTATTTGCCAGATAAACAAGCAATTGATGCCCTGGTGCAGTTGCAATAATACAAAAAACCACCACTGCAATTGCAGCGATACCACTGAGTCCCTTTTTCAAACGTGCGCTAAACAACATTAAATTTCTGGCCCTATAACAATACTCAAACGTGTGCTTTTACTTTTTTTACTAACACCCCAAGCATGGTCAATACGAATTGGACCAATTGGGGTAATGTAGCGAAAGCCAAAACCAGCCCCTACAGACCATTTCTCTGAAAAATCATTGGTCGCGGTGCCTGCATCAATAAAAAGAGCCGCCCGCCAACTTGGCAAAAATTGATAGTTATACTCTAATGACCCAGTTGCTAAATATTTACCCCCAATGTCTTTATTATCCTCTTTTGGACCAACAGAACGATATGCAAATCCTCTAATACTTTGATCTCCACCAGCAAAAAAGCGCATATTAAATGGCACTGCATTAATATCATCCACCACGATAGCACCTAAGTTAATACGGCTAATGGCAAAATGCTTTTGTTCATAGCTGCGAAGCCAAGCGTTATTCCAGCGCGCTTTTACCAGTGAAGTTGACGACACCAATGAGTCACTGGCAACCTCTAACGAAATAAGCTGCTCATTTGCCCAGTAAGGTGTGGTCCCCCCTTTAGTTTGCTTTTTTGCATAACTAATCCCAGGGAGAAGCATTTCCGTTTTAAAGGTTTTATCTTCTTGCTCAGTCGTTTCATGCTCCCGCTTAATAAAAGCAGTCCGCACCCAGCTGTCACTAATTAACCACTGACGCTGTAGTTGAATATTCCAAATTTTACTTTCAATGCCTTCTTGAAGGTCATCATTTACCTGATAACCGCCCAATATTCGCCATACATCATTATTTGGGTCTAATACTGGCACTGTGTAACTGCCTGTTATATCCTGGCGACGCTCAGAAACTGACAGATTACCCTCTAAAAAATGTCCATCACTTGTGATCCAAGGCTTAGTCCATTTTAATCGCCCTTTAGCACCTAAATCAGTGCTATAACCCCCTCCAACTTCAAAGCTGTTAGCTGGCTTATCCACTACTTCAACACGTATGGGTAGTAATCCGTCCTGCCTGCGATTTAGCAAAGGGTAAACTTTTGCAGAGCGAAAGTAAGGGGTTGCATTTAACGCCAAGGTATAATCAGACAACAGTGCACTGTCAAACATTGACTTGGGATCAAACGTGGCTAAAGACTGAATGTACTGTGTGGCCTGTGTTTGCTTACTGATGTTAAGCGCACCAAAACGATAACGGTTACCTGAGTCTAAATGCCAAAACACCTTTGCAAATCGAGCGCGCTTGTCGATTAACATCTCCTTTCTAAGCCATTTAAAATCAAAATAGCCGCGCTCTAATAATACGCTCTCAATGTTTGATTTAGCCTGCTGATAAAAATCATGCCTGACTGTTTGGTCAACTTGAATAGGTAGCTTAGTTAGCAATACTGAAAAAACGGTGTCGTTCTTGGCATCACCGTCAACCTGCACATTTATTTCATTCCAGCTAAGTGGTTCACCAGGCTTTATATTAATGACAAGCGTTTCATTGTTACGCTCTGCCTCTAACGAAATCTGGCTATGGTAGTAACCTAGAGCTTGCAGAGCTTGTGACACAGAGTTGTGCAATTGCTGATGATTCAATGTTTGCGCTTGATAGCGACGAGTAAAACCTTCTACATTACTTTTTAATTCACCATCCACACCTAATATTTCAATTTTTTGCGATTGTGATTGTGATTGTGCGCTCACAGTATGACTAAAACTCACAAAGGCCAGCCAAAGCATTAATAAAACAACTCTAAACACTTACTACTCATTCTCAAGGTTAGTTTAAGAGCTTAATAATATCACAAGCAAACATAACGCCCTATGAACATTACGTACGCAATTAGCGACAAATTTGCATGTTACCTCTTTTTATTTAACCACTAATAACAGACAATAACGGCAACTGATTTACTTGGACTTATATATGCAATTCCCAGACGATGATAATGGCCAGCTTCTCCAAGAAATGGCAGAAGCAGGTCTTGACCTGACACAATTTCATACGGTCGACTTTTTCATTTTATTTGAGCAAAAACCACAAGCCGAATCTTTTATCAAGGCAATCTCAACGGATGAACTCGCACCACAAACTGATTTGCAGCAATGCAAAGATACCAGTGTTTGGGAGGTGATTTCATCAATTAAAATGGTACCCGACCACCAACTGCTTTCTCAAACAGAACAGTACCTTGAAAGTATCGCCAATTCGCACGAAGGATACGGTGATGGCTGGGGTATTATGATGCCAGAATAAAGCTAAAGTAAGTCATAGCGCCCTAAATCAGGCCCTATGACTTATCGGCTACTCGATATTGCCCCTGATAATCAAATATTTTTTCACTTACCTGCCAGCCGTATTTTTTGTGCTGTTTTGCAATAACAAAATCGGGCGCTACTAGCAAATTTTGCATCTCATATACTTGCTTAGCATTTTGCCAATTCATCTGTGTGTTGTGGCCTTTAATACGTTTGCCATAGTCTAGATTAAACACATATCTGCTTTTACTATTTGCAAAATCATATATTTCATCACAGCTTGCGCCATCCTCATCAAAGTAAGTCACTTTAACTCTATGCGCTTGCAACTCAATTATACTCAACCCACTGCAGCGTATTACCAAGGCATTTTTAAGGTTTAAGGCAGCACGCAGTTTATCGTCTGGATCAGCCAAAACACTGTGACACTGCCAACATTGCCGCGCAGCAATATCATTTTCACTGCCACACGCGTCACATTCTTTGAAGCGAAAGCGATAGTCACATTGTTGCTGCTCAGTTTCGTCATCTAATAAACCTTGGCACCGACGACCAAAGTGCTCAACAACCTGACCTTGCTCATTAGTTTTACCCCAAAAAACATTGGCAAATCCGCAACCGGGGCATAGCACTTGAACAGGCTCTGAGTCAGTATTTGGCTTTTTTGCCCCCACTTCAGGATGAAACAAGTTAAAGTTATTGCCTGCATAGTCTAGTATCAGGCAATCTGTCTTTTGATCCGATAACCGTAAACCTCGCCCAACAATTTGTTGATACAAGCTAACAGACTCAGTGGGCCTTAATATGGCAATTAAATCTACATGAGGTGCATCAAACCCTGTTGTTAATACAGATACATTTACTAAAAACTTTAACTTTTTATCTTTAAAGCAGTTAATAATATTATCTCTTTGTATATCTTTAGTATCACCAATAATTAACTCAGCATTTTCGGTCGGTAAATAACTTAATACTTCTTTTGCATGTTTTACTGTAGCAGCAAAAATCATCACCCCTTGGCGATGTTTACTTTGCTCGATAATATGACAAACAATGCTATAGGTTGCACGAGTTTGCGATTCAAGTAGGGTATTCATATCATTTTGTGAATAAATACCAAACTGATCAGTTTTTAAAGCAGAAAAGTCATAATGTGAAATTGCTGGGTCTATTTCTTTAGGTGGTGTTAAGTATTTATTTTTAATCATATACCGTAAAGGTAACTCATAAATACAGAGTTTAAATGGACTGTTTTTTGTTCCCCTTACAAAACCATGATAATGATGATGATATATCCACCCCATTCCTAACCTATAAGGTGTTGCACTAAGGCCAAGCACTTTTAATTTTGCATTGTACGCCTTCAATGCCGTAATTACCTTTTGATATTGGCTCTGGGAATCATCATTTACTCTATGGCATTCATCTATAATCACCAACGAATAAAATTCATTTAATTGCTCTAAGTTTCTTGAAACTGACTGCACACTTGCAAAGGTTACTTGCTCAGATAAGGATTTTTTTTTCAAACCTGCTGAAAATATACTCGCTGATAAACCAAAGCTTAAATACTTTTGTGCATTTTGCTCAACTAGCTCTTTAACGTGAGCCAACACCAGTATTTTATGCCGAGCAATGCGAGCTAACTCAGCAATAACCAAGCTTTTACCTGCACCAGTGGGTAACACAATTACCGCAGGATCGCTACAGCGTTTGAAGTGAGCGATGGTGTTATTAACAGCTTCTTGTTGATAAGGTCTGAGTGTATAAATATGCACCTCTGACATCCGAGATACGATAATTTAATTATACACATAATAAATAAGAGAGCGAAGATAAAAGGCTCAATTAGAGCCTTTCAAGAAATATTAAGCTAATTTAAACAATTAAATTGTATAATCGTCTAAATTTACACCAGAAAATGCTTTTGGTGTTTTACCTCGGCCTGTCCATTCAAATACTTGGCCACCTTTTTCAATTCTGTATTTAGGTTTTACTTTTGCGCGTTTATCAACAGGTGCGCCTGACACAAGATCGTCAAGAGTTAAACCTTTTTCCTTGATCAGTGCTAATACTTCCTCTTTTACTTGCTGCTGTTCACGTTGAGATTCAATTGCCTCATTAATTAATTCGGCTGCTTTCTCTAACTCACTAAAATTTGCAGATTTTATAAAAGATTTGATTTCACGCATTGATATGACTCTTAAATTATTTTTTGAAAAATACCCAATATAGGTATGTCTAAATCAGATATAAATTACAATTATATTCTGATTACTATATTTTTACATATAAATATAATAAAGCAAATAATATAAGTTAATTTAAAGAAGGTGAAGGGAAATAAAATAGGAGCAACTATGCGTTACTCCTCAGGTAAAATGAAGTTTTATATAGCCACTACATTTTCTGCTTCGGGGCCTTTTTTACCTTGTTTGATGTCAAACGATACCGCTTGCCCATCAGTTAAAGTACGAAAACCATCACCCGAAATAGCACTAAAATGTACAAATACATCAGGGCCATTATCTTGTTCAATAAAGCCAAAGCCTTTAGATTCATTAAAAAACTTTACTTTACCTGTTTTAGAATTAGACATACCTATTATTCCTGTAAGTCAGATCAATTTAACACTTGCCTAAACGGCTTCCTCCTTGAGCTTACGCCGCAATTTGTCGGAATAATAAATACAGCAAAAAATACATAACGCTCATTAACTAGCTAATAATACTATTAGTTAACCAATGAAGCTTCCTTACCGCAACTCTTACATCCATAGAACAGCAAAAACTCAAAGCCCTTTAAGCCTAACATATAAAATAACAAACGGTACAAATCTTACTCAAAATTCATAATAAAATAATGCCTATAAAAACATAAAAAAACGCACTAAAGCGTGCGTTTTTTGTACATCGTATGAATTATTTCTATTTAAGCAATAACTTTCCAGTTTAGCTCAGCACCCGCTTTAATAGGGACAACCTGATCATCACCCAAAGGAAAGCTTTGTGGTGTAATCCAGCTTTCACGTTTCAACGTGACAGTATCTGTGTTTCTAGGTAAACCATAAAAAATCTGGCCCAAAATGACTTGCAAACCCTTCTAGTTTATTTAACGCACCAGCATCTTCAAAAGCTTCAGCATAAAGTTCTAATGCAGCATGCGCCGTATACGCCCCAGCACAACCACAAGCCGCTTCTTTTTTATCTTTGGCATGTGGCGCGGAATCTGTACCCAAGAAAAACTTTTTATTACCGCTTGTGGCAGCCTCTATCAAAGCCTGTTGATGAATATTACGCTTTAAGATAGGCAAGCAATAATAATGCGGTCTTATTCCTCCCGCTAACATGTGATTGCGATTATAAAGCAAGTGATGTGCGGTAATGGTTGCCGCTACATTGTCTGACGCTTTTTGTACAAATTCAACCGCATCTTTGGTTGTAATATGTTCAAGGACAATTTTAAGTGTTGGGAATGAGTCAACAATTTTAGCCAGCTTAGTATCTATAAAAACCTTCTCTCTATCAAAGATATCAATAGATGAGTCCGTTACCTCTCCATGTATTAAAAGCAGCATGCCTACGTCTTGCATTGCTGCCAAAGCAGGAAAAACCTTTTCGATGTCTGTAACGCCGGAATCAGAGTTCGTTGTTGCTCCTGCAGGGTATAACTTTGCCGCAACGATGTGCCCACTCGCTTTAGCTTTTTTTATTTCTTCTGGCGTTGTTTTGTCTGTTAAATAAAGCACCATTAATGGCTGAAAGTTGCCTTGAGGTTGCGCCGCTAAAATACGCGCTCGATACGCCAGTGCAGTATCTGTACAAGTAGCTGGAGGCACCAAGTTCGGCATAATAATAGCACGCCCCATATAACGGCTTATATCTCTTACTGTATCTTTAAGTTGCACACCGTCACGTAAGTGTACGTGCCAGTCATCAGGTCTAGTGATAGTGAGGGAATCTACTTTACTTGTCATTGCTCTTTTCCACGGCTGAATTTGTCCGATCATAGGCAGTTCAAAGCGCAGAGTAAAGTTTTTACGCTAATCAAAGCAGCGAAATACACTCGTTGGGTTTTTCTGATAAAAAATATTTTTTTTCGCAATAATATGTCGTTTACCTTTCAAGTAAGTTAAATTGTTGGTAATTGTATCGATGAGCGATGTACATGCTTTCAAAAAACAAATTAGAATCAAAAACTGAGCAGCTCAGCATTATTAATCTGTTTTCTTCATCGCTGTTGCAAATCACCCAATTAGATGAGCTATTTGATTATGTTACATCTCAGGTAGTGAGCCGCTTAGGGTTTGTAGATTGTGTAATTTATCTTGCAGATGACCAGAACGAGTTTTTAGAAGAAGTTGCGAGCATGGGCGTCGCGCAGCAAAGCAGCGATTATAAAGTCGCACAAACTAAAATTCCAATTGAGCAAGGAATTACTGGCCACGTAGCGCGTACTGGAAAAGCATTCGTATCTGGAGATGTCTCTGTTGAACCTATGTACATTGCTGATAGCCGCCCGGCTTTATCTGAGATTTGTGTGCCTCTAATATACGAAGACACGCTTATTGGAGTAATCGATTGTGAACATCCAAAACGCGACTACTTTAGTCAAAGCCACTTGCAAATCCTCTCAACTGTTGCACACTTATTGAGCGCAAAAATCAACCAAGTTAAAACGCTTAATAATCTCAAAACAACTATTGAACAATTAAATCAAGCACAACAGTTAGAACAATGCCTATTAAAAATTGCCAATATCACTTACCGCTCTTTAGACTTAGAAGCTTTCTATGATGAACTATACCAAATCATCAATAGCCAATTACCTGCAGAAAATTTTTTCATTGGTCTTTACGATAGATATAGCGATATATTAGAAATAGACTACCTGATTGAAAACAAGACCAAGTGTAATGCCCATCAACGTGTCTCTAAATCACAAATAAAGCACACGGCCTCTTATTATACCCTGACATCAGGCAAGCCATTATTATGCAACAGTAGAGAGTTTGAGCACCACATTGATATGGGCCACTTTAAAATGGTCGGCCAATCACCAAAGTCTTGGCTAGGTGTTCCTTTTGCTGTTAATGAACAGTATCAAGGGGTGATCGTGATTCAAAGCTACACCCTAGACAAAGCGTTTCATCATCATCACTTATCAATTTTGACTTATATTAGCCGCCAAGTAAGTATGGCAATTGATCGACAATTATCGCGCCAAGCACTAGAGCATAGAGCGCTGCATGATGAACTCACGGGGCTCGCAAACCGCTACTTATTATTAGAGCGTGTTAAACATGCTATTTTATCTTTAGAAAGAGCTAAGAATGATAATTTGCATTGCTTACTTTATTTAGATTTTGATCGGTTTAAAAGTATTAATGATGCACTCGGACATGATGTGGGTGATCGATTTTTAGTTGCTATTGTAAATATCATTAAAGAGTGTATTCGCCGCACAGATACTTTCGCGCGCCTAGGTGGGGATGAATTTGCGATTTTCATTGAGAATGTCAAAGATAAAGAGCAGGTAGCGCTTGCATTAGAGCGAGTAAATGAAGCAATTGCCAAGCCTTTACTCATTGATGGCCATAAGTTACAAGCGTCTACCAGTATAGGCGTTGCTTATACTGGCAATGCCACCGACAATGCAATTACATTGCTGCAACAAGCTGACGCTGCTATGTACGAGGCGAAATCTCGTGGCCGTGGGCAAGTATGCTACTTTAATAATGCCATGCGTAAAAAGCTTAAACGCCGGGCAGACATTGAAAATGACTTACAACATGGCATTCGAAATAGTGAATTTGAGTTATTTTTTCAGCCCATTTTTTCGCTCAACGACCCACATGTAGTCAGTTTTGAAGCTTTAGTCCGTTGGCACCATCCCAAAAATGGGTTAGTTCCTCCCAATGATTTTATACCCATTGCGGAGCAGACTGGTCAAATTATTGATTTAGATTTACATCTGTTACGCTCAGCCGCGCAACAATTAAAGCTATGGCGACAGGCTGGCTACCCGATGACACGTGTCACAGTGAACGTATCATCACGACACTTTGCCAGTCTCGATTTTGTTACTTATATGCAGCAACTTTATATCGACCATCAGTTACCCAATGGTTCATTGTGTTTAGAGATCACGGAATCTGGATTAATAGAGAACCTAAAGTTAGCAACTCAAATCATTACAGGACTAGCACCTTTAGGTGTAAAGCTATACTTAGATGATTTTGGTACTGGCTATTCCGCTTTAGGTTATTTGCACCAACTTCCCATTCATGTGTTAAAGCTAGATAAAAGCTTTGTAGATCAGCTAACACATAAGGAAAACCCACTAATAGACACCATTTTATCTTTAGCTCGCTCATTAGATTTAAATGTGGTTGCTGAAGGCATAGAAAATCCAAAACAATGGGCGCTATTAAAACGCAAAGGGTGTCAATTCGGACAAGGTTTTATGGTCTCAAAACCACTGCCAGCAGATGAAGCTATGCAGTTTTTGCTTAATCATACAGAGATGGCCCTATCAATATAAGCATGTAACTTATTTGCTTTAGACATTGAGATAACTCAAGTAAATATCAGACATCGCTTAAGGACAAGATGAATAAAATTAATTTGTCTTTTTTGTAAAAAATTTAAATAAAGAATGACAACGCTGTCAACAATAGTGTTATAGTGATTTTGTTAAAAACTAATCATCGATTGCTAGTTTTGTAGACAACTAGGCGTTACTATTAGGTAATAACTAGGGTTTCGGCAAAGCAATCTGAGTTTAACTCACACTGATAATGAGATTTATTAAAGATGATCGACATAAAGCACCTGAAAACCATCTCGACCCTTAAAGACACCGGTTCACTCGTTAATACAGCCCGTGAGTTGTTCTTGACGCAATCAGCTTTATCACATCAAATTAAAGATTTAGAAAACAAATTAGATTGCCAGTTATTTGAACGCAAAACTCAGCCTGTTCGGTTTACCCCTCAAGGTATGCTGTTGCTTGAGCTTGCGAGTGAAATTTTACCTCGCGTGGAAGCGACTAAATGTCGCTTAAAAGAAAGTTTAAACCAGCCTATTTCGCAGTTACGACTTAGCGTAGAATGTCATGCATGCTTCCATTGGTTATTGCCAACAATAAAAGAATTTAATAACTTTTGGCCCGATATTAAGGTCGATTATGAGCGTGGTTTTAGCTACGACGCTATTCCTGACTTATTAGAGGATGATTTAGACCTTGTCCTGACATCAGATATGCGAGAACAAGACAAACTTGAATATGCACACCTTTTTGATTTTAAATTAAAACTCATTGTCGCGCCCGATCATGAACTAGCCAAAAAAGCCTATGTAACAGCGCTTGATTTAAAAGATGAGACCATAATTTCATACCCTATTCCAAAAGAACGACAAGACATATTCAAGCACTTTATTCAAAACGCTCGCTTTGATGGCACACTTAAAACGGTTGATCAAGGTTTATTAATTTTTCAGCTCGTAAGTGCGGGTATGGGTGTTGCCGCTTTGCCAGATTGGTTAGTCACCCCCTATGAAAGCCAAGGACTTATTAAGTCTATTCCCTTAGGCGCACTAGGACTCAATCGTCCCATGTATTTAGCAATGAAAAAAACCATGAAAGACAACCCAGTGTATCGGCACTTTTTAAATACCTGTAAGCAGAACAATAATCGTTAAGCTATTATTTTTATAACAAATTAACTAAACTAAACCCAATCTAATCGATTGGGTTTTTTATGTTTGTTGTCAAAAAAGTACTCGGTAGCCTACTCATGCCATTACCATTGCTGCTTATTGTGCTTGCTTTATGTTTATTGTTTATGAGTAAAACCAATAAAAAGTCGTACATTATAGCTTGGTTTAGTGTTTTATTTGCTTGGTGTATAAGTACACCGTTTATTGCCGGAAAAGTTATTTCACCGATAGAGTCTAAAATCAGCGCGTTTGAGCTAAAAAACCACTCTCATATCGAGAAAATAGTGGTGTTAGGCTGCGATACCTATGCAAATAATCGCCTAAGTGCCAATGCTCAACTTGGCGGATGTTCGCTTTCTAGGCTAACCGAAGGGGTACGCTTAGCACACCACTATAAAAATGCGCAACTTATTGTCTCAGGCCAAACAAGTGCTCACTTGATGAAATTAACAGCCATTGATTTAGGCATCAGTTCATCACGTATTCGCTCCAACCCTAATGCGCTAGATACAAAAGATGAAGCTAAGCAATTAGCACCTTACCTAGTTGATAGAAAGGTCGCTTTGGTAACATCAGCAAGCCACTTAGCTCGTGCAAGCGATTTATTTGCAGCGCAGGGAGTAGAAACCATAGCTGCACCGACCCAATTTTATAGTTTTTCAAGCCAACCGCGGTATAAACAATTTATTGCCCAAATTACCGTCCTAGAAGCCATAACGGTGCATTATTATGAGGTACTTGGCAAAGTCTGGATTAAGATACGTCGCGGTATAAACCCAGAGGTGCTTTAGCGCGCCTCGTTTTTCTGGCTACTCACACTGGATTGTCAATATCAATGAAGGTAACATCTAATCCATACTGCCGTTCTAAATATTCTCCCAGCGCTTTAACTCCATAGCGCTCAGTAGCATGGTGACCTGCTGCAAAAAAATCTATCGCTTGTTCATTTGAGCTGTGAATAGTTTGCTCAGACGCTTCGCCTGTTAAATATGCATCAATACCTTTGCTTGCAGCTAAGTCGATATAACCTTGCCCACCACCCGTACACCAAGCAATGGTTTCGATTGGTTTGTTACGTACTATATTAACGAGTGGCTTTCTATTTAATGCTGTAGCAATTTTCTCAGCAAACACTTCGGCTGACATCGAGCGATTCAAGCGGCCATATACAGGTACACTGCTCGAACCATCTTCAAGACCTCCCAGTAACTCTATATCAAGCAACTGTGCAAGTTGTGCATTATTACCCAGCTCTGGATGTATATCTAACGGTAAATGGTATCCATAAAGATTGATATCATTTATCAACAGTGAAGCGATTCTGCGTTTTTTCATGCCTGTAATCACTTGCGACTCGCCTTTCCAAAAGTAACCGTGATGTACCAAAATCGTATCCGCTTTTAAGGCAATTGCCGCATCTATCAGTGCTTGACTTGCCGTCACGCCAGTAATGATTTTTTGCACTGTGTCCGCGCCTTCCACTTGTAATCCATTAGGCGCAAAATCTCTAATCGCATCGGGCTTTAACAACTCACTCAACATCTGTGTAAAATCTGAACGCTTCATGAAATAACCAATCTTTTTGCTTAATAATTACCAAATTTTGGCGTTTCTGCCGACAAATTGGAAGCAAAACCCTTAAAAAATTGAAAAATTGCGTAAATATGGGTATAAATACTCTTTATTCTTAAATCCCGCGTATCCGCGTATATACCGACTAGGATCTACGATGAGTAAACTAGATAAAACTGAAGTGTTAAGCGCTTTTGAAGCTGCTTACGAAACTGCCCATGGCAAGAAGCCTGAAATTACCACCAAACCTGGTTGGTATAGTATTGATGGCGGCAAAAACCTACGCCTAGCAGACGTAGCTGCATTAACAGAAGAGCTAACTTCTGGTTCAGCGACACCTAGCGAAGCCGCACCAGCTAAAAAAGCAAAAACAAACAATGCAGCTCCTGCTAAAGCTAAGAGTAAAACAGCTCCTTTTAAAGTAGTTAAAGAAAACTCTCAAGGCTACACCGCTGAAGAGCTATGGATTGTTGAGCTTGCCAGCAAAGACCATGATTGCCGTTTACCACGTGGTGTCGTTTAATTTATACCACGCTTAACAACTAGATATAAAAAACCGCTTATTAGAGCGGTTTTTTTATATCTATCTAGCTCAAGAATATGAAGATCATTCTAAAATAGGAGTCTCTAAAATCTCCTTAAGATTATCTAACCCTATTTGCAAGTCATCACCTAGCACAGCTTCAAAGTCCATTAACAATAGCATCAAATTAATCGGATACTCCATATTTCCATGTAGCCCCCACGTCACCTTAGTACCCTCTGGCACTTTTTCCGTCGTCATGTAAGCAGGATCTGTAGATTGAAATGGTTCGATAAACCGAAGTTCAAAATCAATACGCTTATTTTCATCAATTCGCACAATTTCCTGTTCACCAGTTCCCACTTCAGGGTTTTCACTATGCCACGCTGAAACAAAGCCAACGGTGCCATCTTCCCCTTTATAGGTTTTTTCCATACTTGGGTCCATTTGCTCCCAAGTACTGTAATCTGCTTGGTTTTTAAGGTGTTTTATATAAGAAAATACGGATTCAACAGGTTGCTTTATTATAACTTGTCGCTCAACGTGATAACTATCAGCAATAAACAAAGCAATAATAAACGGGGTAACAATGACCAATAACAGTACAATAATTATTTTTTTCAACATCCTTCTGCCTCTTCGGTAATATTTGAAAATACTGAAGTTAATGTACCTTTTTATAGCAAACTAGGAAAGTCTATTTACAAAATTACTACGTAAGTTTTACTAAAAGAATTAGGCCTATGGAATACGGTCTTTAGGCGCTTAAATCTCTGGCCAAAAAAAGAGTTTTGCAAAAGCTGTTTCAATGTATACCTCAGAAAATAACCCTGAGTAGTTATTTATCGATGGAAGTATCGTAAAGACGCATCAAGACAAGACATTTAGCAAAGTAATGATTGAAATACTCAGATCGCCAGCTTACTTGATGCAAAATAATAGCCTAATGGGCTTGAGTGTAAGTAAGTGCTTGATTGAAAAACCTCTTTACAATTTAGCGTATTAACATGGCTCGTTTAATACAAAAATGCGGTACTCTTAATTACAAAGAATATTCAGCAGGTATATTTATGCAAGAAAAATCAATTCTCAATGTTTGCAATGTGTTTAAACATTACCAGCAAGTGACTGCGGTTGATAACTTGACCTTTAGTGTAAAAGAGGGTGAAATCTTCGCCTTACTTGGACCCAACGGTGCAGGTAAATCATCTTTAGTTCGTATGCTGATTGGCTTTACCCACCCTGACTCAGGCACGATTACGGTAAATCTTGATGCGAAATCATATTCCGCAATTCCTCATCATGCACTAGGATACTTACCCGAAGACCGAGGGTTATACTCAGAAAAAACCCTAACACAAAATTTAATGTATTTTGCAAGATTGCGTGGTGTTGATAAACAAATTGCCAAGCAGCGCATTGAATTTTGGCTAAATGAGTTTGAACTTATTGAAAGACAGCATGACCCGCTAAAGTCACTATCAAAAGGTAATCAGCAAAAAGTGCAGCTTATCAGCGCTGTTCTGCATGAACCAAAATTAGTATTACTGGATGAGCCTTTCTCAGGCCTTGATCCAATAAACCAGGAAAAAGTGGTTACCTTTTTAGCAAAACTAAAACAACGCGGTATAACAGTTATTTTAAGCGCACATCAAATGGCCATGGTCGAAAAGCTTGCTGATAGAATGCTATTAATGAACCAAGGCCAAACAGTACTACTAGGCTCATTGGCAGAGATTAAACAGCAAATAGGGGTAAGTGCAGAGCTAGTTTTACGTTACGAGACTGATATCAACTTAAATACGTTAGACGCTGATAGCTCACGGCTCACCTTGTTAAACAATAATACTATACGTATAGAACTAAGCGGTGCTAAGTATCTAAACACTAAACTCATAGAACTCACACAATTGGGCACATTGCAACATATTGAAAGTAAAACTATGGATTTACACCAACTTTACCTCAAAGCCATCGCACAGCACCCTACTCAGGAGCAACGTCAACATGGAGCATAAATTCAATCAAATTCTGTTAGTAGCAAAATGGGAGTTCATGCAATTTTTTAAGTGGAAGCAAGAGCTGTTAAGCAAAGTAATCATGCTATGTGTGGGGCTATTTATTTACTTTTCGCAAAGTGGCGCACTATTTTCTCCAGACAAATATGTCATAGCCGTGCCGAATAATTTCTCGGCCAGCCAACTGCCAGCCCCCTTTATAATTGAAAAACGCTCCGACGCCGTCGAATTACTCATCCCTATGCTAGAAAATAAGCAGCTAGACGGTATTTTGCTACCTATGAATACATTAGATCAGCAACAACAATTTAAGCTGATCACGGTAGGTAAAATGGCATGGCAAAAAGAATTTGAAATGGTACTAAGTACCCATTACTCCAAAGTGCTTGCTGAGCGTTTAAACATTACGCCACAACAAATTGAGTTACTGCAACAACCTATTACTTTGGTAAACAGCTACCTAGACACAAAAATTAAGAGTCTAGAGCAACAGTCATCCTCCACAGCCATAGGCGTTTTGGTATTGATGATCATCGGCGTTTTTATGTCATTTGGGCAAATTTTTGTATCGATCACCGGTGAAAAGCAGCAACGAGTGACTGAGCAACTATATGCTTGTATGAGCGCACAAACTTGGATTGACGGAAAAATATTTGGCCAAATGCTGCATAGTTTAAAAGCGATGATAAGCACGTTAATCAGCTTTATTTTAGTCATGGCTTTTATGCAAGTTATCTTAAAAGGGCAGCCATTAGATTTATCTATGATTAACTTTGACTTGTTGCCGTGGCTAGGATTATTTGCGTTACTGGGAATATATATGGCAACCGCATTTATGGCTGCTATTGCATCTGCCATCGATGACCCAAACCATAGTGGAAAAACGGCTTTTATGATGTTGCCACTACTTCCTATGATCATTGGTTTTTTTATAATTGATAGCCCAAGTGGTACACTCGTTGAGGTACTAAGCTACTTTCCACTAACTGCATTTGCTGTCATGCCTATGAAGATGGCACTCATTGACGTTCCTATTTGGCAAACTCTGATTGCTATAATCAGTACCTCAATTGGCTGCTATTTTACTAGAGTGAGTGCTGGACGTTTATTTAAACTGGGTATGGTCATGTATGGTAAAGAACCAAATTTAAAACAAATGCTACGATGGGCGTTGAAAGAGCCAAGTTAGAAAATACGGAGATAGCTCGCGCTATCTCCAAACTTACTTATTAACCAAATAGCCGCTCAAACCAGTTTTTGTCTAAATCATCTTCACAGCGCTTTAACTGTGCACCATAACGACTGGCTCTGTGTTTCACTTTATTTGCAACTGACATTAGCCATTTTTTCTTACGATAAGTACCTCGTTTGTAGCCACCCCACCCTTCGTGGTAATTCAAATATTGCGCATACGCATCCCACTTTGATATGCCATTTACCTTATGGGTTTTATAAACAAACCATCCCATAAAATCGATGGCATCTTCAAAATCATCCCTGTCGGCACCTGAGTTACCTGTTTCTCGTTTATAGTCACTCCATGTGGGAGTTTTAGCTTGGGAATAGCCATAAGCTGAACTAACTCGACCAATAGGGATTACCCATAAAAAATATTCCATTGGAGGCGCTGCATCGTGCTTGAAGGAACTTTCTTGATACATCATTGCCATCAGCACATGCTTGGGTGATCCCCATTTATCCTGAGCGTCACGCGCATCATAGTACCAATCTTCTTTTTCTTTAAATATTTTACAAATATCATGAGGTTGCTTTGGTGGTGCAGTGGCGCAACCAGTTACAAAAAACAGTACTGACAATAAAGTTATAAATTTTTGCATTTTTTTTAAAACCCATTGAACTTTTCTAAATAATGCCAGTCCTAACTTATGAATGCAGCAGTTTAGCATTGTTTCATCCCTGAAATTTATTTGCGCAGTTTATTAAACTGCGCTTTTTTTTGCCTACGCTTTAGCAAAATAATCATCAAGAAAAGCAACGAAGTCTTTCTCATCACTTTGCTTTATAGACTTAGCCGCTTGTTGTGATTGTTCAGCAACCACATTGAGTGCTTGTTCACTATATTGCTGATAATTAATATTCAAATACGATGCTTTGTAATTCTTAGCTAAATGAAGTGCCATTATACCGCAGTCTTGCTGCTGCGACTTGAGCTGTGAAACTAAGCGGCCAGAAAATGTTTTCTCTGGCTGTGTAACCCAAGAACTTATTGCTTGTATGGTGTCTGAATACTTATTACTTTGCTGTGCTTCGTCCATCCAGCTTGCAACACCTGCTAACTCGGAAAAAATATCCGCAGCCCACAGGCTAAGCAATACTTGCTCATCATGTTGCTGTAACTTTACTTGAGGGTCTCGACCTTGATTGACAACTGTGGTTAAGTTGTCTTGACTGACTTTTTGCTCATCCCAATTCATCATGGGCGACGGCTTTAATAAGCAATAAGTCAAAAATACATCAAGAAAATTAATTTGCTCTAGGCTTATTCCAGTATCAACAAATGGATTGACATCCAACGCGCGAATTTCAATATACTCAATACCACCACGCTCTAAGGCATGCGTTGGTGGTTCACCACTAAGTGCATTGCGTTTTGGCCTAATAGGTGAATAAAATTCGTTTTCTATTTGTAAAATATTTTTATTCAACTGCTTTGGAGATGTACTGGTGTAATCATCTAATTGACCATATAAATCAGAATGACAACGAATCGCCTCTCGTAATCCCCCGATATAATCATCCAACGAGTTGTATGTCACCTTTAGTGATGATTGTGCGCTATTGGTATAACCCAAATCGCCTAAACGTAAAGCGGTGCCGTATTCTAAATATAAAGTACCCTTGCCTAGCTTCTTAAAGGGCAGATGACTCTCTTTACCTTGCAAAAACGATGAGCATAACGCCGGTGAAGCACCGAATAAATAACTAATAAGCCAAAGCTCTCGCTTAAAATTACGAATTAACCCCAGATATTTATCTGAAATAAAATGCTGTAATGGTTGCGTGTTGCTCTGTAATTGCGCCAAGCTCTGCCATAGAGACTCTGGATAAGAGATATTAAAATGCACACCCGCAATTGCTTGCATCATACTACCATAGCGGTTCTTTAGCCCCTGCCGATATAAGGTTTTCATTTTACCAACGTTTGAGTCACCGAACTGCGCTAAAGCAATATCATTTTCATCATTAATAAAGCAAGGCATGCTAACTGGCCAAAGCAATTCATCACCCATTTTAGACACGGTAAATTTTTGCAAATCTCTTAATTGCGATAATGTTTGTTCAGGGTCATCACTGGCTGGTGTAATAAACTCTAATAAAGACTCAGAAAAATCGGTGGTGATACTACTATGTGTCAGAGGGTGACCAGTCTCTTCTGGGTGGGGTGTTTTAGCAATAGTACCATCTTTATTGATACGTAGGGCTTCTCGCTCTATTCCTCGCTTAATACCTTTAATTGCATACTTATGCTGTGGCACTGACAATGCCGCTAGTGTGGTCTGTAAATCTGTAGTAATCAAAAAAATATCCTCGGCCAGTTAGGCAATGCCAAACGTTATGGGGGCACAACTTGCAATACTCAAGTTACAATAATGACTTTTCCTAGATGCTGGGTACTTTGTATATCGCTATATGCTTGGCCAACATCATAGAGCGTAAATTGTTAATCCACATGTATACTCAGTTTGCCACTTATATACGTATGATACAATTTATTGAGTTCATCATTGTTTGACTCAATCCTATTTCTACTGCTCTGATTCGTTTACACTTAACAAAAACAATAAATTGGGCTTTTCTGATAGAAAGCATACTGAGTACTTGACAATTTTCAGTTCAATTAGCAATGAGTTATATCACCTCAACTGTCTGCGACTTTAATGAAAGGCATTAAGCTTTAAACTGAGTGCTATCTCTTTTGAATGCCTCACATTGCTAGTTAGTGCGTAAATAAAAAAGTGGTTTACCTGTTCCATTGGCAAAAAGTTTAATGTTTGCCGCGCAGTGTAACCGCTCAAACATAGACCTGCTATAGCTGGATTTACTTTCTCTTATAGCGTAATTACTTAGCTCTGATGTACTTCTGCCTGCTCTACCGTGCAGGCTAACTGTGGCTATACCATTTAAATACCCCCTGTTGTACGACTTGATAACTCGCTATAATCTAAAAAATTAAAGTAAATTTTAACGGCATGCTTACGAGCTTTCATCATCTTAAGATAAAAGCTAGGTGCTATCAAAACATCAAAAAGGTGTTATCAAATGATAAGTACATACTCGTAAAGCCTTAACGGACTTGTTAGCAAATGGAGAAACTTATGCGTCGCGGGCACAATATAATTAATGAAGAGGTCACATTTGATGATAACCATCAGCTTGTCTCTACTACAGATTTACGCGGTGTTACAACATACGCAAATGATGCTTTTTGTGCAGTTTCTGGATTTTCACAAGAAGAACTCGTTGGTAAAAACCATAATATAGTTCGCCACCCTGACATGCCAAAAGCCGCATTTAAAGAGTTATGGGATAAGCTAAAAGAGGGACATTCTTGGCGAGGTGTCGTCAAAAACCGTTGTAAAGATGGTCGCTATTATTGGGTAGATGCCTTTATTACGCCAATTTTTGAACGTGGCCAACTCATTGGTTATCAGTCTGTTAGAGTACGTCCTAGCAATGCGCTAAAACAAAGAGCACACACATTATATAGCGCCATCAATCAAGGTAAAAGTATTTGGCATTGGAGTGAACAATACACCTTACGTCGCAGCCTCAGCTTTACAATTACAGCGCTTAGTATTGTTTTAACAGGTTGGTTTTTGGGAGTAACTAGCGCATTGCTGCTATTTGCAACATTTATTGCATTACTTGCTATCAATTACGAAGAATTAATAACAACACCTGGCGCTTTAAAAGAGCAGCAAGCACAATTTGATTCCGTTTCTCGCTATATTTATGACGGTCATAGTGCTTTTAGTGTTGCAAAGTATACTCAAGGTATGCTGCAAGCTAAATTACGTACCGTTTTAGGTCGCATGAAAGATTCCACATTCACCTTTAAAGATATTGCAACAGGCCTTGATGATAAGTCCAGCCAAACCGAACAAGGCATACAAGCGCAAAGCCAGCGCTTAAGCTCCATTGCTGCAGCCATGTCGCAAATGAGCAGCACTATTGGGGAGATATCCCATAACACTGGAGAAACCGCAAACAAAGTTGATGCAACTCAACAGCATTGCCAAGACATCAAATCTGCTATGGCTGATAACGCACATATGGTAACTACTTTGGCAGGCCAAGTTGATGAAGCAGCACAAACAGCAACATCACTAGCCAGTGAAGCTGAGAAAATAGGTAAAGTGATGACCGAAATTGAAGGCATTGCTGAGCAAACTAATTTATTAGCGCTCAACGCAGCTATCGAAGCTGCTAGAGCGGGTGAGCATGGTAGAGGTTTTGCCGTAGTTGCCGATGAAGTGCGGGCTCTTTCATCTAGAACACAAAATGCCACTAGCCATATTTATGCCTCAATTAAAGAGATTCAAGACACGCTATTTAGTTGGTCCAAAGTGATGCAAAACACCAAAGACAGAGCCGACTCTTGTGCACAAGCAAGTCAACAGAGCCAACAAGCACTTGAAACTATCTTCTCACAAATAAGTGACATTGCTCAATCAGCGCAAGAAATTTCAGCTGCTGCAGAGCAACAACAAGTTGTCAGTGTTGAGATAAACAACAATATTGGCAATATAAGAGAGCATGGTAACGACAACTTACAATTAAGTTACCGTGTGGCAGAAGATGCAGCAAAGTTAGTTGAAAGTGCTAACAAAATATCTGGCTTGTTGCTTACATTTAAAGCTTAACTGCAAGCATTAAGCAAAGCGAGTGAAGTTATACCGCTTTGCTTGTTTAGTTAATTAATTAGATAAGCGATTTTGTTCAATCTAAGGTTAGAGGCTTATATTGACTCCCTGTCAATGTCAAAAAAAAAGTTAAAATAAATTAGGTGCTCGCTTATATACAGGCTCAAATTAAGGGTCTACCTCTGGCCTCTGATGTATTCGCACCTTCATGACTTTTCTGTTGAGTAGTTTATGCGACTTCAGTCCTTAACAGTCTTTTGAAGGCCCTTCTTACCTATTTTAGACACTCTTATTGACAAGCTTTTTAAGCCACAAGTAATCTTGGCCCATATTTTTTATTATGTTTTTGCATTGCAAAATCGGCTCTTATCGTTTTATTCGCTAAAGCAATTGTCGCAACTTAATAGCCCTCTTAATGCTGATAGTTCCAGTTACATTAAATAAATGGCTTGGTAATAAGGCAAAAATTTCGGCATGTAATTATTTTACATGAGTCATTCGTAACACGGTGAATCAGTCATTTAGCCCGACAGAATAATAAACACGACAATAACAGCACGGTAACGCCAAACTAACTTTATAGATGCTTGCTCTATATCAGACAAAAAAATAACACTCAAACTATTGCATACAATATACATCTATATATAGTCATGATATTCATCTTTCTTAAGCAAAAATTTGGTTTACTTTACTATGCAGATAAAACTCCATTACATTTTAATATTACTTAGTGTTTGCGCAACCTTAAGCGGATGCCTAAATATGCGCTCATCACCAAATCAAGCAATGACTATAAATCAGCAGGTTAGTAGCGAGCAATATCATAGAGCTGAACAGTTTCTACCTCATAATTTAAAACCCTTAATAAAAAATAATTGGCTAGAAGCGCACTGGTTATCAGGAAAAGACATGTTTTGGTTTCGCCAGCAAGTTGCCAATAATGGCCATCAATTTATCATGGTTGATGCAAAAAACAATTTGCAAGGGCCTGCTTTTGACCACACTCAGTTAATGAAAGCAATAGAAAAGCATGGCATTGAAGTAAATGGCCCTACTCACCTACCGCTTAAGCAACCAATTATCACACTTAACAGTCTCAACTTTCAATTAAATGAACAGCAGTGGCAATGTGATCTTACCCATTACTTATGTAACAGTAGCGAGGTCATAAAACCAAACACGCCTAGTTCAGGGTTGTCGCCAGATGGTCGCTGGCAGGTCTCAGTTAATAATTACAACCTAGTACTTCACTCTATTGAGCAAGGTACCCAGCAGCAATTAACTCACGATGGTAGCGAGCTATTTCCTTATGCACTTACCCACCCAAACCCTCGTGCTAGCTTTAAAAACAGCACACCCTACCCTGATGATAATTTCAGCGTAATGTGGTCTGACAACAGCCGATATGTAATTACGCACAAAATAGATAGAAGTAAAACAAATAAGCTCACTTTGGTACAAGCCAACACCTATAAAGGGCTAACACCCAGAGCTATCAGCTACTACTATCCAATGGCTGGTGATGAGCAACTCCCGATGGCTAATTTAATCTTAATTGATACCAAAACAGCTCGCGTGACTATGCTGGAGACTCCTCCTGTTATGCAGACCTATTATGGCAGCCCGATTTGGGGGTGGTGGCAAGATAATGGGCGCTTTGTTTATCATGACAGAGAGCGTGGCAACAAAACTTATCATATGCGCGAAGTAATACCTGAACAAAGCACGGTACGTACTTTAGTCACTGAGCAAGATGATAAATATGTCGACCCATGGACACAGCTATATTGGCACCTTCCTGAACTTAACGCCTTTGTATGGAGTTCACAGCGCTCCGGTTATCAGCATTTATACCTTTATGACACTACCACTGGTAAACTAAAAAATGCGATTACCTCTGGGGCTATGACTGTTCGAGCTATCCGAGCGATAGATAACCAAAGTAAGCATATCTATTTTGAAGCTTCAGGCAAAGAAGCTGGCAGAGATCACTACTACCGACACCTATATCGAGCTAACCTTGATGGTACTGGGTTAACATTACTTACACCGGAAGCGGCAGAGCATAGCACCCAAATATCTGATGATTATAAATATGTCATTGATACTTATTCAACACCCACTACACCACCAGTGAGTGTTTTGCGCGATAGTCAAACAGGAAAAGTAATACGTCAGTTGCAACGCGCTGATACGAGTGCATTAATTGCAACTGGCTGGCAACCTCCAAGGCCATTTAAGGTACTTGCAGGTGACAATAAAACACCACTTTATGGCTTAATGTACCTTCCCTCCAATTTCGACCCAAATAAAAAATATCCTATTATTGATGATATTTACACAGGCCCACACAACTTTTTTACTGCAAAATCTTTCAATACCTATAGCACACAAGCGAATGCACTTGCCGAACTGGGTTTTATCGTTATAAAAATGGACGGTAGAGGTACTCACAAACGCGGGCGCGCATTTCATGAGTACTCATTTAAGAATCTTGGAGGCGGGACTGATGACCATGTTGTAGCAATAAAGCAACTAGCAAAAGAGCATTCATATATCGATATCAACAGAGTAGGTATTTTTGGTTTTAGTGCCGGCGGTTACGATACAGCACATGCAATGTTTAAACATCCTGACTTTTTCAAAGTGGGCGTAGCTGCATCTGGCAATCATGACTTTCGCGTCGACAAAGCCGGATGGAACGAGATGTGGATGGGCTACCCCGTTACATCTCATTGGGATGCACAATCTAACCTTACTATGGCCAAACACTTACAAGGAAAACTGCTACTGGCGCACGGAGAACTAGATAGTAATGTTCATCCTGCTGCCACCTTGCAGTTGGCCTCAAAACTGATTGAAGCAAACAAAGATTTTGAACTGATGATTTACCCAAATATGGGGCATGTACTGGATAAAAACCCTTACTTTGTACGCAAACGCTGGGATTTTTTTGTTGAGCACTTACTTGGTGCTAAGCCTCCAAAAGAGTATGAACTAAGTTGGTAGCAAGTCGCAAACAATAAGGGCCTCAATTGAGGCCCTTATAAGATATTGACGCCAATTTACAGTGCGGCAAACACATCGTCTGTCTTTGCGGCACAAACGAAATCATTTTTATGAAGACCTTTGATAGAATGGCTCCACCAAGTTACAGTCACTTTGCCCCACTCGGTTAACAAACCAGGGTGATGACCTTCTTCTTCTGCCATTGCACCTACAAGGTTGGTAAACTCAAGCGCCTTTTTAAAGTTTTTAAACTTAAATACACGCTCTAGCTGCATAATGCCATCGCGCACTTCAGGCACCCAATCAGGAATTTGCTTGATCAGTACCGCTAACTCTTCATCTGACACCTTAGGCGCATCAGCACGACACGCTTCACATTTTTGTGCACTTAAATCAGACATCTAATAAATCCTTAACTTGCTAATTTTTCTTTAGGGGGAAATTTTGGCTCAAATAAGCCCAACTCTTTTGCTTTTTCAACCAACGACATGATATCCATTTGTGAAATATCAAATAGATCATGGATTGAGTTAATGGTGTAGTACACAGGCTGCATAATATCAATGCGATACGGAGTACGTAATACGTCGGTTACCTCTAATGGTGAGATATCAGGCTTGTCCGTGTATACGTACTGTGTTTCACCCGGGCTTGATAAAATACCACCACCATAAATACGTAAACCATTTTCCGTTTGCATCAAACCAAACTCAACCGTAAACCAATATAAGCGAGCTAAATACACACGGTCTTTTTTGGCTGCTGCATAACCTAACTGACCGTATTTGTGAGTAAACTCTGCAAAATCAGGATTAGTTAACATGGCACAATGGCCAAATATCTCATGAAAAACATCTGGCTCTTGTAAATAATCAAACTCTTCCCGACTACGGATAAAAGTGGCTACTGGGAACTGTTTGTTCGCTAACAAGCGGAAAAATTCATCAAAATCAATAAGCGCTGGTACTGGAGCAACTTGCCAGCCGGTTTCTTTTTCAAGTACTGCATTAAGCTCGTGTAATTGTGGAATGCGATCATGTGGTAGGTTTATTTTTTTAAGCCCTTCCATATACTCGTCACACGCTTTGCCTTCTATGCATTTTAGCTGACGAGCTACTAACTCTGACCAAATTTGGTTCTCTTCATCGCTCCAAGCAATGATGCCATTTGCATCAGGTTGCTTGGAGGTATATTTACTCGATTTAGCCATAATAACCTTCTCACTACATCGGACGACCGTTAATGATCGCGCTTCAACTTGTAGCTACGATACTATGTAAAAGTAAGGAAAAGTTTAATAGTACAGCCTAACAACGCCTAGTGGATAAAGTTCCATTTTGTAAATTTAAACGTACAATTTTGTACAGTCAAAAAAACACCCGCCTACACGGCGGGTTTCATGACACTTTAGTGTAATTTTTAATTTACACCAAAAGCTAAAAATGCCTGTTCTAAGTCTTCAATAATATCTTCAACATCCTCTAGACCGATAGAAATACGAATTAAACCATCTGAGATCCCAGCAGCTTGACGCTCTTCAGATGTATAAGGTGAGTGTGTCATAGATGCAGGGTGTTGTATTAATGTCTCAGGATCACCAAGACTTACCGCAAGTGTACAAAGCTCTGTGGCATTAATAAACGCTTCTCCATCTTGCAAGCTTCCGTCGATTTCAAAAGCGATTACGCCGCCAGCCCCTTTCATTTGCTCACCAAGAAACTTATAGCCCGGATGCGACTTGAGTCCTGGGTAGAAAACTCTGCTTACTTTGGCGTGCTTGTCTAAAAATTCAGCCACTTTTTGTGCGCTTTCACAGTGTCTAGCCATACGCACGGCTAATGTTTTTAAACCTCTATTTATCAACCATGCATCATGAGGACTTATTGTTGCACCAATATCTTTGAGCACAGTCAGCTTAATGACTTCAATATGTTCTTGAGTACCACATACAACCCCTGCGACTACATCACCATGGCCATTTAAATATTTAGTGGCACTATGAATAACAATATCGATACCAAAATGTTTGGGCTTTTGCAGCAGGGGTGTCATAAAGGTGTTATCAATCACACTGATAAGCTGGTGTTGTTTAGCGAAATCCCCCAACATTTTTAAATCTAATACCGTCATATTTGGGTTGATGGGGGTTTCAGCAAATAACATTTTACTGTTTGGTTTAACTGCTGCTTTTAGCTCGGCTTCATTGGTCATATCAACAAACGTCACTTCGATACCAAATTTTGGCAACATATGGGCAAATAATGCAAAACTACACCCATACAGCGCACTAGATGCAATTAGATGGTCACCTTGCTGTAAAAAGCTCAATACCGATGCAGATACTGCACCCATACCTGTTGCCGTTGCGGCTGCGTCTTCCATTTCTTCTAACTGTGCGAGTTTTTGTTCCAACTCTCGTGTAGTCGGGTTGCCAAGTCGCGTATAGATATAGCCCGCCTCTTCTCCTGCAAAGCGAGCAGCTCCTTGCGCTGCATCTTTAAAACTAAATGTAGAGGTTTGATACAATGGAGCAGTTAATGCGCCATGTGGGTCATTGAAATGCTCTGGCCCGTGAATACATTGTGTGTTGTCATGGTACTTCTTCATAAATTAACCTGCTAACTTATTATTCTTTAATTGATTTATTTAATAAATATATAAATAAGTCAGCACGCCAAAATTCACAAGCAAGCCAGACGCTAAGACGGCTAGGTTATGCTAATCACTTAGCGTTAAGTGTACAAAATTGTTGTCACATCATCTTTTACTTTGCTTTTCACTTTGCTCAGTTCGCTTAAGTAATGTGTTTACTAGCTGGTTTACCGTTGACTTTAACAAACTCGGTTTATGCTCTAAGCGAGGTAATGGTCTACATAGCTCCATTGCCTTGTAGCCTAAACGCGCGGTAAATACACCAGCACTTAACCCCTGCCCAGCTCTTGCTGATAACTTACCAAGTAATTCAGCCCCCAAGCTTGTTGCAGCTAAGTCAGACACTAACTCTGTTGCCCCCACAAACACCATTTGCTTTACCAGCAATTTATACAAGGTAATACGACTGCGATAGCCCAAAGTCATACCATAATGCTTAGTGATAGCTTCAATTAAATGTACTCCGCGCCAAAGTACCGCCAGCATATCCACTAGCGCTAGAGGGCTCATGGCAACTAACATCGCGCTTGTCGTTGCATGTTGATTAATAATATTTTTTGCTTTTTGGTCTTGCGATTGCAATAAGCTAGACTCGTATAACTGCAATACTTCTTTGTCAGTATGGTGTACTTGCACAGCTGCTTTAAATTCAGCCACCTGCGATTTTGGGTGATGCGCTAATAAAGGCTCAAGCCAATGATGCGCCTCACCAATTTGCATACTATTGAGTAAGCGTACACCATCTTGTTGATGTTGTTGATGATGTTTTAAACGTCGTAATGCAACCACTTCTTTTACCACAAATACCACGGTACTTATTATTGCTAACCCCAGCACACTGGAATACAGCAGTGCCAATAACCAAGAATTTTGCATAGCTTCCACTATGCTATAAACGCTTTCTACTACTACCAGTATCAATAAACTTAATAAAAAAAGTTTGCCAACACTAAAACGCTTAGATGAGTGATTAAACACCTGACCCAACTCAATCTCGTTACTATCTAATGAAGATAAGTCGGCTGCTGCATTATCGTCTAGTTCATCAATATGTACTGCTTCAACACGCTTCCCCTTGGCTGTCGTACTATCTTGCTCTATGGCAGGTTCGTTTATTGATTCTATACGTCTGCCCGCACGCAGCTCATCACTTTGGCTCATACTAGCTTATCTCCAATTAAAAACTGCAATGCGTGATCAAGCCGAACATGGCCTAAATTACCTTGCTGCGCTTTTTGTGGATAAAAAGACAAGAATTCAAATCCATGCTTTGGCCACTGCTGCGCCGATATACAATGATTAGGTGGCTGCGGCGGTAAATAGGTTGTCCAATCATTTTCGCCCAGCACTTTGCCATAAACGCACTCTAAGTGTTGGCCATTGTCATTGACTTGTTTAGCTTGAGTACTTTGCACTGACGAAATTGCCATCGTATCAACAGCAACACCACTAAAGCGAAGTTCATTGCTTTGCTCCCCCAACATATCATTTAATAACAAAGCGATATCTGATTGCTGCGATGGGCTTACATGATCACATTTGTTCGCAGCAAATAGTACTTTATCAATCTTGGGATAGAACAACCGCTTGAGTAACCCTGATTTACCATAGTTAAATACTTGCATTAGATGTTGTAGCGCTTCACGCTGTGCTTGCAGGGTATCGGGCCCATCATTGAGCGCACTAAGCACATCGACTAATACCAACTGCCTATCAAACTGACAAAAATGCTGCTTATAAAAAGGCGTGACAACTTGCTGTTTATAGGCCTCAAAACGTGCTTCCAATTGCCTATATTGACTACTATCATGGGTATCATCTACAGGCATGACTGGAAAGAACAATAACACGGGGGCTCCCGCCAAATCAGACGGTATTAGCATTCTGCCCGGCTGTAACTGCGCTAATTTAGTCTTACTTTTAAGCGTACATAATAACTGCTGATAACTTTGCGCAAGTGTTTTCAATACGTGTTCATCAACATCATCAGTAGCGTTAAACACATCAAGCAAGGATAAAAATGCTTCACTGTATGGCTTATACTTATCGCGCTGTAATAACTCTAAAGTAGTGCGGCTCCAAGTTTGGTAGTCTTGTGACAACATAGGTAAATCGGCAAGCCACTCACCCGGATAGTCAATTAACTCTAAATAAACGGTACTCGTTGGCGATAAATGCGCACGCAAGCCACTGTGAGTATGAAACTTAAGCGCCAAAGTTAAGGTATTAATCCGCTCAGTTGATGCAGGCCATGTTGGCTGCTCCGCTAATAAACACGCACTGGCTCCTTGGTAATCAAAAGTTGGAATATCAAGTGCACGCTGGGGTACTTGTTTGGCAGCTATTAAACGCCCTTCTCGTACCACGTCAAAAAAAGGGAGGTTTTGCTTGTTCGCTTGGCTTGTTAGGTGTTTAACAAGAGCACTGATAAAAGCGGTTTTTCCGCTTCCACTAAAGCCGGTTACCGCTAGTTTAATATGTCGGTCTAAACTACGGTTTAACGCTTTTTGAGTATTATTTTTTAGTTTATCGAGGGCTTTTTTGGTAACAATTTTTGCTTTCATAAAGAATTAGATTCCCTCTATTGTGTAGCTAAATGCTGTGGCGTTAATACGCCACATTAGCTTAATGTTTGCTGTAATTACAGTTTGTTAATTTCTCGGCTAACAGTAAACTCGCTTGAAGTAACATACGTTTCCATACTTTGCACTCGAGTATCAAGGCGTGTTAAACGTTCTTTTAAATCAAATAGCGCACGTCTTGGCGGCTCACCCTTTTGCCATACTTTAAATTTAACCGAAATAGGGTCTTCATCTTGGCTACTGTAACCACTGTTCGTTTTATGTGCTTGAGTAACCGGCTTAGTATCTAAAATAAACCAACACGCAATGTAAGCAACCACAAATAAAGGTCCGCCAGATAACAACACCGCGGTGATCACTAAAATACGTACTAACCAAAGCTCCATGTTAAAATAATCACTAAGCCCAGCACATACGCCTGCTATTTTACCTCTTTTAGGATCGCGATATAATTCACGTTTTACGCTGCTCATACTTTGCGTCTCCACTGCGGTGCCTCTTGATCAAGCAAAGCTTCTAATGTTTCAACTCGCTCAGCCATTTTTTCAGCTTTACTGGCAAGCTCTAATAACTGGCGATGCTCATGCTCACTTAAACCTTGGCTTACTTGTTTTTTACTGCGGTAGTGTAAGATCAGCCATAAAGGCGCCACTACCAACATAAAAATAATAATCGGGGCTACTAAAACTTCTAAGTCCATATCGAGTACTCCAAACAAAGGACGGTATTTGTGTTGAGGCATCTATTGAGTTTAGCGCAATAGATGCCACTTAAGTTCACTTATTTTTTGCTAGCTTTTTCTTTAACTCAGCCAACTCGTCGTCAACTTTCTCATTCTTTTGCAAGTCTGCAATTTCGTCCGCTAACGATTTTTTACCTAAATCGTATGACTCAACTTGAGACTCTAAACCATCGATTTTGGTTTCATAACGTTCAAAGCGATTCAATGCATCTTCTACTTTAGAACTATCAAGCGCTTTTTTCACTTCCAATCGAGATTCAGCCGAACGTTGACGAAGCACAATAGCTTTTTGTCTTGCTTTGGCATCAGCGAGCTTTTCTTGTAAGGTAGCAACCTCTTGTTGCAGTTTTTCAATATGTGTTTCAACGTGCTCTAATTCAGACTGAACACTTTGCGCCGCATCTTCAGACTTTTGTCTTTCCATCAGTGCTGCGCGGGCTAAGTCTTCACGTTCTTTATTCAGTGCTAACTCAGCTTTTTCTTGCCATTGCTGTGTTTGTTCGTTTAGTTGCTCAACACGACGTGTTAGCTCTTTCTTTTCTGCTAATGTTTTTGCCGAAGTAGAACGTACTTCTACAAGTGTATCTTCCATTTCTTGAATGATAAGGCGAACCATTTTTTCTGGATCTTCTGCTTTATCTAAAATGGCATTGATATTAGAATTAACGATATCTGCAAAACGAGAGAAAATTCCCATAATCTTTACCTCTTTGGTTTATAAATTTAAATAGCTTACATTACATATATCAAATTGCTTGCCAACTTTTTAAAACCTAAAAAGAACCGATATATCATACAGTTATATTATTTGAAAAAAATCTTTAGTTCCCTGCTTTTTTCAAATACACTAACAGTTAGTAAAAATAACTAAGAGTTAGGCAATATGAGCCAGTTTCGCCAACAGGATAATTTACTCGGTCAATCTGACAGTTTTTTAACTGTGCTAGATCAAGTTTCACAACTTGCACCACTTGAAAAACCAGTCCTTATTATTGGTGAACGAGGTACAGGTAAAGAACTCATCGCAGCACGACTGCATTATCTGTCTGAACGTTGGGAACAAAGCTATATTAAGCTAAATTGCGCAGCGCTCAATGAAAACTTGCTAGAAAGTGAGTTATTTGGTCACGAAAGTGGTGCCTTCACCGGCGCAAGTAAGCGCCATGAAGGACGCTTTGAGCGCGCCAATGGCGGTACGTTATTTTTGGATGAACTAGCAAATACCTCTGCAATGGTTCAGGAAAAATTATTGCGTGTGATTGAATATGGCGAATTTGAGCGTGTGGGTGGTAAGAGCACCGTAAAAGTAGATACCCGTTTAGTATGTGCAACTAACGAAGACCTACCTACACTTGCTGATAATGGCGAATTTCGCCACGACTTACTCGATAGGTTGGCCTTTGATGTGATCACCCTACCACCGTTAAGAGCCCGACAAGAAGATATATTGCTGCTTGCTGAGCAGTTTGCAATTAATATGGCACGAGACTTACATTGGTCACTCTTCAGTGGCTTTACGCGTAAAGCTACTGATAAGCTACTAGAGTATGATTGGCCCGGCAACATACGTGAACTCAAAAATGTTATCGAACGAAGTTTGTACCGTCATGGCAGCGAAAGCCTACCCGTACACAACATTGTGTTAGACCCATTTGAAAGTCCGCATCGTCCTAAACAGCGTGTTAAAGCCCAAATAGTTAATAGCCACATGCCTGTTTCGATGCCCATTGTTGCGCAAGAACAAACACCTGCAGTTGAACTGACCAAGTCAGACCCTGAGATTGGGTTTCCATGTGACTTAAAGTCACTCTCCAATGATTTTGAAATTAACTTAATTGAAAGCGCACTCAAACACAGTCAATTTAACCAAAAGAAAACTGCACAAATGCTTGGTTTAACGTATCATCAGCTACGTGGATATTTGAAAAAATACAATTTGTTAGACTCAGGTCAAAAACAAGAGGCATAGGTGTGCGTAATTTGCTACTAGGTGCGTTATGTACCTACTTGCTAGGCTGTATAGATGCTAGCCAACAAACCATTAGAAAAACGCAAGGATTAGTATATTGCGCCGAGGCAAACCCTGTGTCTTTTAACCCGCAAGTCACAACCACAGGTTCAACCATTGATATAATTGCCAGCCAACTCTACGACACACTGCTGAGTATTGACCCCGAAACGGCAGAGTTTAAACCAGAAATTGCCACTCACTGGCAAGTGAGTAACAGCGGTAAAGCCGTGACATTTTATTTACGCCAAGGTATCGAGTTTCACCACACAAGCTATTTCTCTCCCACCCGCTCACTCAAAGCCGACGATGTGGTGTTTTCATTTAACCGCTTGTTTGATGTCTACAACCCTTATCATTTTGTGGGTGATGCCAGCTATCCTTACTTTCAAAGTGTTGGCTTAGATCAGCTTATTAGACAAGTCGTCAAAGTAGATGACTACACAGTTCGTTTTGAGCTGTTTAATGCTGAAAGTAGCTTTTTATCAAACTTAGCCACAGACTTTGCGGTCATTCTATCGAAAGAATATGCTGACCACTTAGCGGCTATTGAACAAAAAGATTTATTTGATATGTACCCTATCGGTACAGGCCCCTATAAATATAAAAACTACTTACGCGATAACCTCATCCGCTACCACCGCAATGAAAATTACTGGAAACATCCAGTCCCCATGCAACAACTCGTGTTCGATATAACCACCAATGGCACCAGTCGAATTGCAAAAATGCTGACTAAAGAATGTGATATCACGGCGCACCCTAGTGCCACGCAGTTAAGTGTGCTTAACGAGCGAACTGACATTCGTGTTGATAAAGCGCCCAACCTCAATATTGGCTATTGGGCTTTTAACACTGAAAAGCCGCCATTTGATAATTTGTTGGTCCGCAAAGCGCTGGCACATTCAGTCGATTTTGAAAAAATCATGCAAGCGGTGTTTTATGGTAATGGCATTATTGCACGCTCACATTTACCACCCTCATCTTGGGCCTATGAAGCACAAAAAAATATGCCCGCATATAACCCTGACTATGCCAGACAGCTACTTATCGAAGCGGGTTTTGAGCAAGGGTTTAGTATGACACTATGGGCTATGCCCGTATCGAGAATATATAACCCAAATGCGCGCAAAATGGCTGAGCTTATTCAAAGTGATTTAAAGCAAATTGGTATTTCAGCGCAAATCATCGAATATGAGTGGAATACCTTCCTAGAACGAATTGGTCAGCATGAGCATGATAGCGTATTATTAGGATGGGCTGCAGATACACCCGACCCTGATAATTTTTTCAGCCCACTACTGAGCTGTACTGCCACTTTTAGTGGTAAAAACCCGGCCAATTGGTGCAACCCCGAGTTTGACTTGCTACTGACTCAGGCGCTTGATACCACAGATGTTGAACAACGCAAGGTTTTTTACCATCAAGCTCAAAGAATGATCATCGAGCAGCTACCACTGGTTCCTATTGCCCATGGAATGCGCTTTCAAGCAACAAGTAGTGACATAAAAGATATCTCCTTGCGCCCCTTTGGTGGTATTTCTCTTGGTAAGGCGAGGCGAGACTAATGCTATTTGAATATTTATTAAGGCGCTTGAGTCTGCTGCTTTTTATGGTATTCACACTCACAGTGTTTACTTTTTCACTGAACTATATGTTTCCGGGTGAATTACTAAGTAATATCACAGGCCAAATAAACCCCACTTATGAGCAAAGTCAAGAGCTTATACAGCAGTATCAGTTAGATAAAGGCATATTCATTCAATACTTAGCTTTTGTAGAACGCATTGTGCAAGGTGATTGGGGGCTCTCACTCTCATCAGGGCAACCCGTTTTTGAGCAAATTGTTAAACTGTTTCCAGCCACCTTAGAGCTATGCGTGTATGCCCTTGCAATGGCAGTTCTTTTTGGTATACCCGGCGGTATAATTGCCTCTGTTTATCACAAACGTTGGCCTGAAAAAGTGATTAACTCTTTAAGTTTGCTCGGCTTTTCAGTACCTATCTTTTGGCTAGCCTTGTTGCTTATTATGGTGTTTTGTTTAGGGTTAGGCTTGTTCCCCATGTCAGGTCGCATCGGCTTACTCTATGAAGTAGATCCAATTAGCAATTTTATTTTACTGGATATTATCTTACAAGGCTTCCCCTATGAAGGGCTTGCATTTGTTGACGCACTGCATCATTTAGCATTGCCTACTGTGGTATTAGCTATGTACCCAACCACGGTGTTAATCCGTTTTACTCGAGATTCGATGCTAGATGTATTGGAGCAAAACTATATTAAAACTGCTCGGGCAAAAGGCTTAAATCGACGTCAATTAATCATGCATCACGCACTGAGAAACGCTTTGTTACCCGTCATCAAACAGATTGGTCTACAGTTTAGTACCTTGATCACGCTTGCGATGATCACCGAAGTTATATTCTCATGGCCAGGCGTTGGCCGCTGGCTTATAGATAGCATCTACCAACGTGACTACCCTGCTATTCAAGGCGGATTATTAGCTGTTTCTATGTTTGTCATTTTAGCAAATATGTTGGCTGAATTTAGCCATACTTTGTTTGACCCATTATCGAGAAATCAGGCCCATGGCAAAGTTTAGTTTATTTAGTGAAGAGTCAAACCGCTCACCGCTATCTAGGTTATGGCGTAAGTTTAAATCTAACCACCCAGCTTTGGTTGGTCTATGGGTATTCGTTGCACTAACGCTACTGGCATTCACTGCACCGTTTATTGCACCTTATGGCATTAACCAACAACATGGAGACGCCTTGTTACTCCCACCTTCATGGCATGAGTTAGGTGATGTTCGCTTTATACTTGGTACAGATGACTTAGGTCGAGATGTACTTTCAAGACTAATGAATGGGGCAACATTTACCTTTGGCTTATCGATTGTGGCGGCCTTGGTTACCACTTTAATTGGCGTTGTGTTGGGGACTTTTGCTGGGATAAGCAAAGGGTTTCGTTCTAGTTTGTTAAACCACTTACTAGACATAACGCTATCAATCCCCTCTTTGCTACTGGCGATAATTATTATTGCGGTGCTCGGGCCTGGCCTACTCAATACCGTATGGGCGATTATATTTGCTCTACTACCACAGCATATACATTCAGTGAGAAACCTAGTTGTTGAAGAACTAAACAAAGACTATATCAGTGCTTTTCGTCTAGATGGTGCCTCTAAATGGCAAATTTTAACACGCGGTGTATTGCCAAACATTTATGAGCATATCGTGGTCATTTTTACTATGGCTTTATCAACTGCTATCTTAGATATTGCGGCTCTGGGCTTTTTAAAGTTAGGTGCACAACCGCCAACTACTGAGTGGGGAGCCATCCTTGCCGAAAACCTCAGTCTAATTTACCTCGCGCCTTGGACAGTAGGCCTACCTGGTGTGTTATTATTCATTGCGGTGTTGTCTACAAACTTAGTCGGTGATGGCTTAAGGCAAGTACTTAAAGGGCGTAAGGTGGATTAATGCAGCTATTAGATATTCGCAATTTAACGATTGAATTGCACACCGAAAGCGGTGTGATACGCGCTGTAGACAGAATAAACTTAAGCCTTAAAGAAGGTGAAGTGCACGCATTAGTGGGTGAGTCTGGCTCAGGTAAAAGCTTAATTGCCAAAGCTATTGTGGGCGTACTTAACAAACGCTGGCGCGTCACCGCAGATAGAATGCATTGGCAAGGAGTTGATTTAATGCGACTAAGCCCTGAAAAGCGCCGAAAAGTAGTTAGCCGTGATATGGCAATGATTTATCAAGAACCAAGTCGTAGTTTAGACCCTACAGCAAAAATTTATGAACAAGTGGCTGAATCATTACCTGATAGCAGTTTTAAGAATAGTTTTTTTGCTCGCGGTAGTGAACGAAAAAACAAAGTGAAAGCGCTCCTGCACAAAGTGGGGATAAGAGACGATAAAAAAGTCGCCAGCAGCTACCCCCATGAACTCTCTGAAGGGGTATGTCAAAAGGTGATGATTGCCATGGCAATAGCACGTAGCCCAAAGTTATTGATTGCTGATGAACCAACCACCGCCTTAGAAAGCATAGCCAAAGCGCAAATTTTTAGATTACTAAAAAGCCTTAACCAATTAAAAAACATGTCGGTTTTGATGATTTCTCATGAGCTTGAAGAGATCACTGACTGGTCACATGCGATGCATGTTTTATACTGCGGCCAGATGGTCGAAGCTGGGCCAACCGCAAAGGTATTTAGCACACCATGTCACCCGTACACTCAGGCATTAGTAAAAAGCTTACCTGATTACGCGCAAGGGCTTGCTCATAAAGAGCCTTTTTATGCCCTTAAAGGGACTATTCCGCCATTACAGCACCTGCCTATTGGCTGTCGCCTTGGCCCTCGCTGTCCACAAGCACAAAAACAATGTGTGGTCACCCCCACGCAAAGTAAAGTCCATAGTCATACCTATGCGTGTCACTTTCCGCTGGTAAAGGAAAAGCCCAAATGCAACCGCTCTTAAAAGTTCAAGCGCTGAATAAATCATTTTGCACCCGTGCGGGTGTGTTCAAACGCAAGCATGCTCAGGTGTTAACAGATATATCATTCTGCGTAGGTCAAGGTGAGACATTGGCGATTATCGGTGAAACAGGATCAGGTAAAAGTACCCTAGCGAGAGTGTTAGCGGGTGCCGATCACGCAGATAAAGGGCAAATTTTACTCAACGGAGAAACAATCGAAGATGATGGTATTCGATGCGATGAATGTCGCCACATTCGATTAATTTTTCAAGACCCAACTCGCTCTTTAAACCCAGGTTTAACCATTGGTGACATGTTAGATGATTGTTTAAGTCTCAACACTGAACTTACACAGCAACAACGAGATAAAAAGATTAAACATACGTTGACTCGTGTCGGGTTACTGACTGAGCACTATGAATATTACCCCCATATGTTCAGTGGTGGACAATTGCAACGTGTGGCATTAGCACGAGCGTTAATTTTAGACCCCAAAGTGGTGGTATTGGATGAGGCTCTGTCATCGCTTGACCCCTCAGTAAGGGCGCAAACAGTTAACTTACTGTTAGAGTTACAACGAGAGTCTGGGCTTAGCTATGTGCTTATCACCCACCACCTAAGCTTAGTGAAGCATATGAGCGATCAATTACTGGTGCTTAATAAAGGTAAAGTGGCTGAATACGGCAACACACTGGCTATATTCGCTGAACCAAAATCACGCGTCATGCAGCGACTGTTGAATGTTTAATATCATATATTCGGCGTTCAATTGATAGGTACAACCCACTCTAGCCCTAATGGATTTTCACCCCTATATTAAAATTTACTCAAATAGAATAACGACCTACCCAAATTTTTGCCTAATTACTAAGCCATTTATCAGTCGGGATATCGGGTCATTTATTTAGAGGCTGTTGATTTTTGCTGTGCGTTTTTACAGCAGTCATTCGGGGGTTTTGGCAAGGCAGAACCTGTATCCATAGATATTCTATGTAAGCTAGGTAATAACGTAGAAAAAATGCCCGAAGACGATTTTGAACCGTTTTCCATCAGCTTTCATCGTTGCAATTTTTACTTGTTGAATCTTATTATGTTTATTTAGTTATGTATGACAATAAACTTGTTTATTATAACGGATTAGCATCAATCAGCCATGTGCTAATAAAGCTAAGTTGGCTGCGCCCCAAGCAATGACTTTACCATCTTTACTCAAATCGACTTAGTACAAACCATGGAGCAAACCTACTCACTATAATAGGTTTAAATATTCGATTCGCTAACCAACGATTTAGGCTCTAAACTTTGGTATATTCTAAGCTCATAGAGATTATGAATGCTTATCCGGTTATTACTCATATTTTTATTTGTAAGCTTTTATGCAATGCCATCTGCACCGACCCCCCAGCAGGTGAAAGCCGCAAGTGGTAAACAACAATTGTTGTTGCTTAATCAATACATGAAAGCACAGTCAAATGTGAATGCCAGAGAAGCGTTAGCACTTGCTCAGTCCCTCACACCAAATTTACCGCTTCAACAATATCCCCAACAAAGGTTATTATTGCAACTATGGCAAGGTGTAGCGCTGACTATGCTAGGTAAACAGCGTGATGCATTAATTTTACTCGACACAGTAATTAATGAATCTAAAAGCGCAGGATTTTCAGACATTTCCGTAGAGGCCCTTTATCACCGTGCGGACGTGTACGTAGAGCTGTGGAACTATGAATTGGCTTTATCGGATGGGTTTGAAGCATTATCTATGCTCGAAAAAAAAGGCGACCTCAAGAAAATAGCCGATGCACAAACAGCCATCGCTAATATGTATGATTATCAAGATAAAATACCTCAGGCATATGAGTGGTTCTTGAAGGCCAAAAATAATTATATTGCGGTAAATGATATCAAAGGAGAAGTTAGCTCTCTAGGGAGCATTGGTTTAATGTATCGTTTTGTCGGTGACTTTGATAATGCGCTAAGCTATCAATTGCGAGCGATTGAAGGGCACAGAAAAATCGGCGACCAAAGAAAGCTCGCCATTAGTTATAACAACACCGCAATTATTTACAAAGACCTTGGAAAATATCAAGAAGCCATAAACATGCACACAAAATCACTCGAACTCAAACGCAAACTAGGCTACGAGCGAGGGATGGTATTCTCGTTTAATAACTTAGGCGAAACTTATCGTTTAGCCGGTGACTTAGAAGCGGCTAAAGCTTATTTAACCAAAGCTGAGTCGTTAGCGAACAAACTCAAAAACCGAAAGTTACTAAGTTCGACAAACCTATATTTGGGACGCATTGCGATTACCGAGCAGCGTTACGACGATGCTAGACGAATCTTAGACGCTGCAATGCAAACTTATCAAAAGAGTAATGAAACAGCCCGAATTGCTGAAGGCTTTTTGGAACATGGCAACCTTTCAAATTTAACAGGCCAACCTGAGCTTGCGATAACACAATTACTTAAAGCGATTGAGTATGCTAAAAAAGCCCAAAAAAATGTCGTGCTGCTTAAAGCCTATGATTTATTGTCACAAACATATGCAGATCTTGGCAATTATAAAACAGCCTATAAAATGCAAAGAACTTATCAGTCAAGCAGAGACACATTATTTGATCTTTCTAGTCAGCAGCGTATAGAAATGCTCATAGTAAAAAACAATATAAATGAAACGCGACGCAATTTAAAATTTATCAAACAAGAATCTATGCTCACAGAGGCTGAACTTCATAACAAAATTACAAATCGTAATTTCATGATATTAGCGGCATTAAGTACTTTGATTTTATTAGGCTTCTTCTATAATCGACGGGCACTTCAATTAGCAAATAAATCCCGAGAGGCGATACAAGAAAAAGAGCAAAAACTCAGCCTAGCACTTTGGGCTAGCAGCGATGTATTGTGGAGCTGGGATATTGAAAAACAAAAAGTTTCACGAGAAAATGCAAGTCAATTAGGTGTGAATCCGTGCGATGATATCAACCCTAATTGGGAGAATTTAAACATCCACAGTGACGACCTTAAGCGTTTAACCGCATGCTTGGATGCGATATTAGAAAAAAAAGAACAATCGTTTGAAGTCTCTTATCGTGTTAAAACCAAAAATGGCGAGTGGACTTGGGTACAAGACAAAGGAAAAGTTGTAGAAATAGGCAGTAACAACGAGCCGTTAAAAGTAGCAGGGATACAGCATGATATTACTATTTTAAAGCAACAAGAAGCTGATTTAGTTGTTTTAAATACGGAACTTGAACAGCGGGTAAAGCAACGAACACATGATTTAGAAGCTGCACTTGATAACCTAAAAGCAACGCAGCAAAGCCTAGTTGAAGCAGAGAAAATGGCAGCATTAGGTTCTTTAGTTGCCGGCTTAGCTCATGAAATTAATCCCCCTTTAGGTACTGTGATCATGGCAGTCACTCACTTAAATGCGCAATTAAAGCAGTTGGAAGTGATGACTGATAAAGGCACATTATCGAAACAAGAATTGATAAAATGCCTGAGCATCTCAATTCAAAGTGCTGACCTTATTTTTACCGGAATAAAACGCACCTCAGCGTTGGTAGAACAATTTAAACGCGTTGCTGTTTCGGCAAAGGGAGAGGGGCAAGTAACCTACCGCTTTGACGAAATTGTCAATACTGCGTTCCATACGGCCTTTAACGCCTTGGGTAAACCACAAAACGTCACTTTAGTTGCAGTAACACAAAGTGAAATAACCACTTATATTGACCCTTTACTTCAAGTTATCGAACAATTACTCAGCAATGCTATTGAACATGCTGAGCCTAATGACATGTTAAACCTTTATGTGACAATGCGTGATATTGGCGAATTTTATGAGGTAATTGTTGAAGACGACGGTGTAGGTATTAATGATAGTGAACGTAGCAAAATATTTGAGCCATTTTATACTTTAGCTCGTCATAAAGGCCATGCTGGACTGGGTCTTAATATTACCTTTAACCTTGTTTCACAAGTACTCGATGGAAAAATTCATTGCGAACGTTCAGAGTTTGGCGGTGCTAAATTTATTTTCAGCGTTAAAAAAGAACAAAGTCATAATGGAGTACCTAATCTTTAATAAATTATGGCAAAAAATTAAAATAACCTTAAACAAATTAATAGTTTGAGTAAAAAAACTTCACCATATCGATTATATGCAAGTCAAGCTAACCAAGTAGACTATTTAAATCTATTATCTTGCAACGAACACTGATATGTCTCCAATAGTGGCAAATGTATCAACATAAAAAGGAAGGCTAAGCCTTCCTTTTTTACTTATTTACTCAAAAAATAACTTATCTCTTTGCTTTTTGCCGACTTCGTTCATGGTCGCAGCATCATACAAGCGACCGTTAATCATGGTATAAGCCACTTTATCTGTATCACGAATATTACTTAGTGGGTCACCGTCAATGACCACTAAATCAGCCAACTTACCCACTTCAATAGAGCCAATGTGATGGTCCAGACCCACATACTTGGCTGGGTCTAGCGTTGCCGCACGCAATGCTTCAAGCGGCGTCATGCCACCTTGAGCAAACATCCAAATTTCCCAATGTGCCGCTAAGCCTTCACGCTGACCGTGCGCACCTAAGTTTACCAATACCCCCTCATCTTGCAGCTCTTTAGACACTCTGGCGTTGCTAAAATGGTTATAGTGATGCTCAGGTGCTTTTACACGGCGCATAGAACGCGGTAATAACTGGTTTTTAGGCACAAACTTACTTAAACGCGGGTGATTCCACACATCCGTTTTATCATACCAATAGTTTTCACCCCAAATTCCCCCGTAGGCTACACCTAATGTCGGCGTATAACCAACTTCGCTTTGCGACCATAATTGTTTAACATCATCATAAATATTGGCAACTGGCAGTGAATGCTCAACACCTGTATGACCATCAACAACCATGGTTAGATTATGTTGCAATAGTGACCCCCCCTCAGGCACCACCATCATGCCTAACTCTCTAGCCGCTTCGACTACTTGTTGGCGTTGTTCACGACGCGGCTGGTTGTATGATTTAACACTAAATGCGCCCACTTTTTGCAAACGTTCAATGTGGAATTTAGCGTCATCAAGTGAATCAATGTGCGCCGTGTAACCCGGTACATTCGCCCCATATAAAATGGTGCCTGTTGAGAAAATGCGTGGGCCTACAATTTTGCCCGCTTTTTGCATTTCACTTGCAGCAAAAATTTCAGTGGTATCGTTAGATGGGTCATGAATGGTGGTTACACCCAAAGATAAGCCAGCAAGGTTCTTCCAGTTTTGCTCTGGTACAATCTCATCACTTGCTTGTGAGCCATGCGCGTGTGCATCAACCAGACCAGGAATAATTGTTTTACCAGCTACATCAACAACCTCTACACCTTGAGGTATTACTACTTCTGCTGCTGTACCAACGGCTTTAATGTGCTTTCCATCGGTTAACACCACACCATTTTTAATAACCTTATCACCCTGCATGGTCACAATCGTCGCACCCGTTAGTGCAATCATGCCCTCAGGCTCAGCCATATCTTGCTTAAAGCCAATATTGGTGCCACTTTTCACTTTAAAGTCAGCTGCCTTATCTTGCTTTATATCAAACATACCATCGAGGTTTGCATGATAAAGTTCAGGGCCTAAACTCCAGTAAAGCTTATCGCCTTTAGCGCTCCAGCTGATGTTTTCACCTGCACGCTGTGAGAGCTGCTCAACTGGGAACTGTTTATCGGTAGGAGAAATCGAAATAGTTTTACCGGTTTGCACAAATGGCGTTACAAATACTTTAAAGCGCTCAGCGAATGCTAGGTATTTACCATCTGGAGATACTCTAAACTCAGTCGCATGTTTGGCTTCATACAATACCCGTGTCTTTTTAGTTGCTAATTCAATTGAGCGAAGTTCAGGGTGTTTACCGTGGTCCATCATATAAAGGATATCATTACTATCTGCAAACTGGGCTTGATAGCCACTTTCACTGATCAGCTCAGGCTTGCCACCGTTACTTGATACCTGATAAAGGCCCGGCTTAAGTGACCACTGTGGATTTAAAATCGAACCACCACGCGTTTTGCGAAATACCACGGTTTGACCATTAGGGCTAAATGAGGGCTCTACATATTTACCCGGTTCAGTCGTTACCGTTTTGCCTTTACCATTACTAGCTGAAACTACCCGAACACTGCCCTGCTTGTTATCGTCCCAAGTGGTGTAGGCAATCTTTTTGCCATCACGTGAGAACTGAGGGAAAAACTCAAAGTGGTCGTTCTGTGAGGTTAAGCGAGCAACTTTGCCAGATGCTAGATCACGCTTATAAATGTGGCCCATAGCTTCAAATATTGCGGTTTCGCCATTGGGTGATACCTGCACATTGCGCAACATTTTTACATCAAACTGGTCTTGATCAAGGTTTTGTGCAAAACGCAGTGCTTTTTGAATTTTTTTCGTTGTATTAACGGCAAATTCAATGGTTTTGATAGACTTGTCTTTCACTGCTAGTTGATGAATTTTACCGCCAGCCCAAAATACAATATTTTCGTTATCAGGGGTCCATGCAATTGTTGGGTAAACACCGTGAATGGCCCACGTTTCTTGCATGTCGCGCTCAAGGTTACCATATAGCTTAGTTTCTTTACCCGACGCTAAGTCGTACAAATACAAACTGCTTTGAAAATCATCGCGCTTAACATACGCCAATGTTTTACCATCAGGTGAAGGTGTTGGCCTAATAGCCCCACCCATGCCAGATAAAATGACTTTAATTTCGCCCGTATCTCTGTCATAACGCTTAATTTTATATATGCCGGCAACTGAGTCTTTTGAATAGTGGAACGTTTTACCCGGTGTAGCATCTTGAGAAAAGTAAACGTAGCGGCCATCAGGTGAAAACGCCGGTTCACCTAAATCTTTTTGATCGTTCGCACGTTTAGTTAGCTGAAAGCCCGTACCACCGGATTTGTGATACATCCAAACTTCACCGGCACCTAATGAACGCGTACCTGTAAAATGCTTACGCGCTACAAGGTAGTCTCCATCAGGACTCCAAGCCGGGCTATTTAACAAACGAAACGTTTCATTTGTTACTGCTGTTTGCTCTGTTCCATCCACTTTCATCAACCAGATATTGTCACCACCACCCTGATCCGAGGTAAAGGCGATATGTTGACCATCTGGACTAAAACGCGGTTGCATCTGCCAACCAATATCACTGGTTAACTGTGTTGCTTCACCACCAGAGGCCGCCATCGTATAAATATCACCCAGCAAGTCAAACACTAAGGTTTTACCATCTGGGCTTATATCCACATTCATCCAAGTGCCCTGAGTCACAGAGATGTTGGCATCTAAAAACTCACCTTGTGGTGCATCCACATTCCATTTTTCTGATTTACTTTCTTCGGTGGCGTGGGCACTGCCCAGCGCGAGTGCAATAGAGAGCGACAGTGCGCTATAAAACTGTTTTTTCTTCATTATTAGACTCTCAACTTAAATTTCGCCCATCACAACAAAAATTAACTAAAGTTGCCAGTAAAATGCCATCAAATACATATTTTTGCGGCTATTTAAAAAAGGTATGATTAACCACGCTGCCAGTCGCTTGGGTCAAACTCAAAGTAACGCATCAGTAAATGGTAAAGTTCGGGGTCATAACTTTTTAATTGCGCTGGTTTTTCAATAAATGTCTCAGTCAATACGGCAAAAAATTCCGCTTCATTGGTAGCACCATAACTATGCATCACATGCGGCATTTGATATGCCACATGGCTTTTCAAATTATTATAAGCACGCGCAAACACGCGCCCCCAATCAGCGTAGTCTTGCTTACTATTTAACTGCGGCGTACCATTGGTTTGCCCTGTTTGTTGGTCCAATTGGTGGGCAAACTCATGAAACACCAAGTTATGACCATCGCCGGGTAAACGATTACCCTCTAATACATCATGCCAACTCAACACTAACGTGCCTCCGGGCCAAGACTCCCCTTGCCTGATTGAGGTATGGTAGTTAACCAAACCAGCACCATCAGTGTTCGTTTGTGGCACATAATAACTACTGGGATAGAGTAAAACCTCTTTGACATTAGGGTACAGTGGCCACGCTTGTTTAAGTACGAGCAAACACGCATCAGCGGCAACAATAAGCGCCATGGCGCGGTTTATTTTTAATCCATCACGACCTAATATTCGTTTTTCACCTAAAAACCAAACAATGTGCTTTTCCAAAGCGGTTCGATCTGCATCGGTCATGGCTCGATAAATTGGCATATATTTAAGCAACACTTGCTTATCAATATGTGACAAATTTTGCGCTTGGTATTTTTTTGCCCAAATTACAGTTTGGATAGACTGCCAACGCCAATACATGGCAACAAAAACCACCAGTACCAGCAATAGAAAAATATTTATCATTTTAATTACTTAATCGCTCTTTTAAATATAGTTGGTACAAATTGCAGTAATTTCAATATGGCTTTGGTAAAATTTACCTTTATTGAGTTAACCAATAACAGGTATTAATGACACTTCCCATCGCAGCCATCCAATCCGAGTTTCTTGCCACTATAAGTAAAAACCATGTGGTTGTCAGCGCTGCTACGGGGTCGGGTAAATCCACCTGTTTACCATTGTGGGCTCGCGCGCAAGGGCGAGTACTGGTAATAGAGCCTCGTCGAATTGCTTGTACTTCTTTGGCTGAATACTTAGCGCAACAAGCAAACACTCAACTGGGTGAGCAAATTGGATATGCCATTCGTTTTGAACATCATTTTGATGAACACACACAAGTTGTTTTTGCCACCCCAGGGGTTGCACTTCGTTGGTACTTTGACAATCAACTGAGCGATTTCAATGTCGTTATGCTCGATGAGTTTCATGAACGACGCTGGGATATGGACTTGTTACTTGCACTACTTAAGCAACAAAACCTTCGACTCATTGTTACCTCCGCGACGTTAAATACCCAACCCTTGCTGCGTTATTTAAATGCCTGTGCGTTGTATTCAGAAGGTAAAATGTACCCTGTCAAAGAGCTATTTATGGCCGATGATAGCCGCACTACGCCCAGTAAACATAATTTGCCTGAACGCGTAAAAGCCGCTTGTGAACAAGCAATTACCAACACCAGCGGCGATATTTTAGTGTTCTTACCGGGAAAAGGAGAAATTCAGACGGTTGCGTCAGCATTAAACCAACTACCGGTATTAGTCGTGCGTTTATACGGTGGATGCAGTGCATCAGAGCAGCAACTAGCATTGAACGTACAAAACACCCAAAGGGTGATATTAGCAACCAATGTCGCAGAAACGTCTTTGACCATCCCTAACGTTAGCTGCGTGATTGATTCAGGGCTTGAACGGCGCACACACCTAAGAGGCGGTAAAACCGTTCTAAGTTTAGAGGCCATTGCTAAAGACTCTGCTAAGCAACGATTAGGCCGGGCTGGACGAACGCAACAGGGTATTTGCATTCGTTTATATGGTGAACATGCCCCCCTTATTGTAACAACCCCACCTGAAATTCATCGAGAAAGCCTCACTGAACTGGTACTAGCAGCGGGGTGTTCAAGTAATGGAGTTGATAGTTTAGAGTTTATTGAAGCACTACCAGAAACCTCAAAAACAGCAGCTCTAAGTAAGCTAATAAAAATTGCTGCCATAGATGAGCAACAACAAGCCACTGAACTGGGTAAAGCGCTCTATCCACTCCCAGTTGATGCCGAACTGGCCTATATAATTAACGCCATGCCCAGTAAATCGTTACAACAAGCGATGGTTGACGCAGTTGCAGTACTCAGTGTGCCTGCTCGCGTTTATCAGCTGCCCAGCAATACCGAGCGCAAAGAAGAGCTGAATAAACAACTTCCGAATCATTGCGACTTAGAGCTAGCAATTGCCTTGGTGCGTGAACAACTGAGTTGTGTTGATTTCGACCCTGATGCAATGCGAGAAGCCAAGTTATTTAGCGACCAACTGCGCCTTGCTTTTGACCTACCAGAGCGCAAACATGCCGCAAGCTATGATAGAACAATGCTAGTGCAAGCAATCGCAATAGCAAAACCCGACTGGGTATTTGTAAAGCGTAATAACCGCAGAGGCGCATTTGGTAATGGCGACAGTGAAGTGATCCCAGCAAAAGAAACTCGCATCAAAGACAATTGCGAAGCGATGTTGGTCATCGACACTTACGCATTAGCGGGCAAAGGCACAAAACAAGCCATGACACTTGCCACTGTCAATGCACCGATTCCCTTACAAATGGTGACACAACTTAATTTAGGACAACAGCAAATCTTAGGTGCTACTGTAGATGACGGCCAAATTATGGTGAGATGTGTACAAACTTTTGCCGGTCGCCACCTTAATGAACAGCTTATAAAAGCCAGTGGCAGTATTTTGATTGATGCTTGTGTAAACTTGATTTTAAGTGACAAATTACTCGCACCAGCAGGTGAGCAAATTATACAATCGCTTGCTCAGCATCAGCTGTATTATCAAGCTCACAACACGCCTTTTGCAGTAATCTCACCACCGCAGTATTTGCACCATAAACTCGAGGAGCTTGGACTGTGTGAACAAGACGATATTGCACTGATTGAACCACAAGACTTATTCTACCAACAACTTGAAACTTGGGAACTTGAGCCCTTTATTGAAAAGCACCCACTGCATGTAAAGCTCAACGATTTACTAATGCAAGTTGAATACTCATTTACCGCCAAACGCATTTTATTAAATTACGTCAGCGGTAATCGCAAGGAAGCCCCAAAAAAATGGGAGATTCCCGCTTGGCCTGGCTTTAAAATACGATACAAAAAAGCCAGTAAAGTAGTTGATGTAAAGTAACAATATCAAAACGTTCACCTGTTCTCATGAGTGTACTTCACTGCACGCTTCGCGCTAACAGAACACAATTAAGTTAATTTTTACGTTTTCGTGCTTTTTTTAATAAATGTATTCAAAAAAGGCACACCAACCGAACAGCCTAACTAATTTTTATTGCCAAGTTATTGCGTGTGATTGTATAATGCCCGCCCAATCGAATAGCAGCTTTTGCTGGCCTTTCATTTTTGTAATTAGCCTTATAAAGAATTTAATAGCAGTCTCCCACAGGGGGTTGCGTTTTTTCACGCGCGTATTTTACATCATGAAGCTTAATTAACTGCATTCAACGGTTGGCGTTTCCCGCGTAGCAGCTTCCTCGCGGCGAGTCACATCGTCATAGCCGAAACACACGAGATTTAAAAATTTTAACCGTTTCTGAGGAACAAATATGAGCACCACAGTACGTAACTTAAACCCAATTGCAGGCGCATTATCAGTCGCATTGGCAAGTTTTTCTGCAGCGTCAGTAATGGCAGCAGAGGCACAAGTTGAGAAATCAAAAATTGAAGCCATTACTGTAACGGCAACCAAACGCTCGCAAGTTATTTATGAAGTACCCATTGCTATGAGTGCATTCTCAGGTGATGACCTTGATTCACAAGGTATCTCAGACATTACTGATGTAGGTAAATTTGTTCCAAACCTAAACATTACAGGCTTTTCAGCTGGTCATAATTCTTCAGCTAACCCGTTCATTCGTGGTATAGGTCTTCAAGATCACTTGATCACCACAGACCCTGGCGTAAGTGTATATGTAGATGGTGTCTACCTTGGTCGCCAAGTAGGCCAAAACTGGAATCTAGCTAACATTGAACGTATTGAAGTATTACGTGGTCCACAAGGCACACTTTACGGTCGTAACTCAATTGGTGGCGCGATTAACATCATTACTAAGCAGCCAGATCAAGACGCGGTGACTAAAGTAAGTACTGAAGTAGGCACTCGTGGTCGTCTAAAAGGCAGTATTTTCACAAACCAAGCTGTTAGCGAAGACTTAGCCTTTAACTTTAATATGGGCTTTAACCGTCGTGGTGGGTTGGGTGAATTCGTAAATTTACCAAATGCAGAGTATGACGTAGGTGAAAACCAAGAGTTTCATGGTCGTGTTTCAATCAAATACAATGCCAGCGAAGATTTACGCCTTGTATTTACTGCTGATGCAAACGATGGTGAAGGCGGTACTCGCCCTTACACCACGTTGATTGACGAAATGCCAAACGGCCGTTTATATCAAAATGGCCTACGCAATACAGATACCACAATAGACCCATACGATAACGCTACTAGCACGATGGAAACGTCAACCGTTTCAAACAAAGCCAATGGTGTTTCATTCACTGCAGAGTACGATATTACTGCTGATTATGGGACTAAATTCATCTTCTCTAAACGCTCATCTGAGTACAAAGCAGGCCTTGATGATGACAGTACGGCAGCAGCGCTTGATCACTACCCTGAGCGTGGTAGGGCAGATCAAACCTCAGTTGAATTACAACTAACAGGCTATTTAGGCCGTGCTGATTTTGTCACCGGCGTTTACTGGTTTAATGAAGAAGGTAGCAACCGTCAGGATGCATCAGAAGCAAGCTTTGATGGTGGTCCAACCAAGCTAGAGCTTGACCAAGAAACCACAAGCCGCGCAGTATTTGTAAATGTAGGTTATGACGCCACTGATGACCTTCGTATCTCTGGTGGTGTACGTTACACAGAAGATGACAAATCAGCGTCTACCAATGTATTCGACCCTGTTGGTACTATTTACTCAAGCCGTGAGTGGGATGAAATTTCTTGGGAACTTGCCACCAACTACACCTTTGAGAGTGGCTTAAATTGGTATACTACCGTACAGACGGGTTATCAATCAGGTCAGTACCCTGCCCGCCCTTACTTTTTAATTGGTCAGTTCTTTGGTGCCGGTGGTTTTGATAAGCAAGAAGAAGCCGCTGCAGCGGTTCGTGCTAATAATGCCTTTTTGGCCAGCGACAACATCAGTGCAATCAACTATGAAACCGGCTTTAAGGGCCAGCTAACAGATGATTTCAGCATGAGCGTGGCGTTTTTCAATACCGAGTATGATGACTTACCTTATCAAGTTAACGTGGTAACTGACGCAGGTTTTGATACTAACAACTTGATTGTTGAGCAAACCTCGCGTGGTGTTGAGTTTGAAAGTACCTATTATGTAACGGACCGTTTCACTGTGCACTCAAGCTTTGGCTTTATGGATGTAGACGTGCAAGAACAAAATGGGGTTAAGCCAGTCGCACCGCTTACACCTGAGTGGACCGCATCAATCAGCCCCTCTTATGAATTTGAGTTAAGCAATGGCGCAGCGGTTACAGCACGCATGGATATTTCTTATCGTGATGGCATGTATGGTGAACCGAGTTCAGACCCACGCCGCATGACGCAAATTGATGACCGTACCACCACTAATTTTGATATCTCATATGCACCAGTGAATGCCAACTGGGATATCTCATTATATGGTCGTAATATATTTGATGAGCGCTATGATGATGCACGCATAAACACAGGCGACTACATTTTAGTTATCAAGAGCAACGACGCCAGCGAGTTTGGTGTACGCTACAAAGCGACATTCTAAATACTCGATTTATACCTGAAACTATGAATTGCCAGCATAATCGCTGGCAATTTGATTTTAGTAACTTCTCTTTGCAGCACGTCAACATCAGAGTGTGTTAAGTCGTTCTAATTTAGCTTGGATGACTTGAGCGGGATGGTAATGGTCACAGTGACTCCATGCGTTGGGTTGTTAACCAAACTAATACTGCCATTGTGTTGCTCAATCGCGTTTCTACAAAAGCTCAATCCAATTCCTTGCCCTTCCTGCTTTGTGGTAAACAAGGGCACGAATACATTCTCCTCATTTGCAAAACCATGCCCATCATCGATAACTTTAATAACCGTATTGTGATTATCTTCACTGAGCGCCAAGTTAACCGTATTTGCCCCCGCTTCTACTGCATTTTTGACGAGATTAATCAATACCTGCTCTAAAACAGACCTATCAGCCCAGATCCATACCGACTTCACGGTAACGCGCAACACACTATGCTCAAACAACCCTGAGACTTGCTGTGCCAGTTGTTTAGCTGAGACTTGCTCATAGTGTAGGTTCACTTCTTTAGTTAAAGAAGCATAGCGATTAATGAAGTTCTGTAGCGATATACAACGCTCTGAAATCAGTGCTAGGGCATCTTGGTCACGTTGGTTGGTTGCCCGTTCAGACAAGCTTTCTGCAATGCTAGAGACAGGTGTTAACGAGTTTCGGATCTCGTGCCCCATAACATTCACCATCTGTCGCCAAGCCTTGTCCTGACTATTGCGAATTGTCGACTCAATATTAGTAAATATGAGAAGCTGATAGGTTCTGCCTGCATCAATGAAGGTACTGTGACTGATCTGCCATTGCTGATTGATATGCTGTTTATCGATATTCAGTTGCCAAGTGTGATCTACTTTGCTCAAGCCTAAAAGTCTAGGCGAAGAATGACGATATCGCTGCCAAGGTTGACCATCATATAACAAACTAAATGCCCCATTGGCGTACGATAGCTGATCTTTTTGATTAAATACCATCACGGGTGTATCGAGCTGATCTATCAGTTGATAGACCAAAAAAGCATGTTGGTCATAACGCTGTTTTTTTACCGAGAGCTCCTCACTGAGCTCTCGCAAATGCTGATGGAACTTACCCACCACACCATAAGGGAAAGCAGGTTTGGCATATTGTTTATAGTCTTCTTGTTTTATCGATTCGATGTGTAACAGCGCGCGATGGAAACTTAAAAGAGTGCGCTTTCGAAAATACCCTATGGCAAATAAGTAGCCACATCCTATCACACATATCGCGACCAAAACCTGCCAAGTTAACCACTCAAAATACCACGCAAAAGCAAGTATTATCGCTGAAAAAAACAGCAAGAAAAGTGACAACCAAAACGTCATAAATGCTTCTAGCGTTTTATCTTTGAATGTCGTCATACTTATCTAAACGTCTGTATAGCGAAGACTTAGTCAACCCTAAAAGGTTCGCTGCCTGGGTAATATTATTACCACTGCTTGCCAGTGCTTGTTTAATTAACAGCCGCTCTGCTTGTTCCAACGTCATCATAGTAATGGCACCATCATCGGGCTGATGTTCCTCACCGACGGGTGTAAACATGGACAAATCTTCCGCACAGATTTGTGCTGACTGAGATAACAATACTGCCCGTTCCATTAAGTGGCTCAACTCACGAATGTTACCTGGCCAAGAGTAGTCACACAAAATGTGTTGCGCTTTGTCAGTCAATGTGATCGCTGGTCTTTGGTATTTGTGTGCATAGATTTGGATAAAGTGCTCTGCCAGCGGTACAATATCTAGCGTACGCTCTCGTAATGACGGTACTCTAAATTCAAGCGTATTCAAGCGATAGAACAAATCTTCGCGAAACTGTTCGTTACGAATTAGCTTTTTAAGATCGGCATTGGTTGCACTGATGATACGTGTGTTCATATGCTGTGTATGGCTTGACCCCAACACTTCATACTGTCCCGATTCGAGCACTCGCAGTAGTTTAGCTTGCTGAGAGAGCGGGATATTTGCTATTTCGTCTAAAAATAATGTGCCATGGTTAGCCAATTCAATACGGCCAATACGATTACTTTTCGCATCGGTAAACGCCCCCTTTTTGTGGCCAAACATTTCACTTTCAAACAAAGTCTCTGAAATAGCCCCCATATTAACCGAAATAAACGCCCCTGATTGATACTTTGACAAAGCATGAATTTTTTCAGCCAACTGACTTTTACCTGTACCATTTCCACCTGTCAGAAGCACATTCACATCCGTTGCAGCAATATTGGTGATTTGCTTCATCAACTGCAGCATACAAGGAGATCGCCACACATACCCTTGCTGCTGCTCAGGCTCTAAACGCTGCTGTAGCTTTTGATTTTGCTGCTGTAGATTTGAGAGGGTCAGTTGGTGCTTAATAATTTGCAACAAACGCTGGTTTTTCCAAGGCTTCTCAATAAAGTCTCCGGCACCAAGTTGCATTGCTTTTACAGCAAGTTCAACGTTAGACCATGCTGTCATGGCTACCACAGGAATATTATACTCTGATTGGGATAGCCAAGATAAAAACTCGATACCTTCCTCCCCTGAGGTAATATCCCGTGAGTAGTTCATGTCGAGTAATATCAAGTCAATGCGGTTGTGTTTTATCGCATCACGTGCCTGCTCTGGACTATTGGCCTCTAGCAGAGAATAACCATTGTCTTCCAACACAAAGCTAGTGCTTAGAAAAATGTCATGACGATCATCGACGATCAAAATACAAGGTTTACTCAAGACGTTCCTTTCTTGCTATTTGTTATTATTAACGCGGTATCTTTGAAAGCCTATAACTTTCCACTTTTGTGTGATTATGATACACAGGTGGATAAAAGGGTCAAGATAAATACAGGAGGAAGAAGCGGAACGAAAGTTAGCTTCAGACTCAATTATTAAAATACCCAGTTGATAAGAAGCATCATGACTGGTAATCGACATTTAATACCGCCACTATGTGGTATGATATTTATAGGATAAAGGTGCAAAGCCAAACCGCTTTACACCTTTATGTATTTGCGAAGGTTACTCTGCAGTAGTTAGTGCCTCTTCACTTTGCTCAACGGTACCCGTAACTTCTGACTCTTTATTCGTTGGCGTGGTTAAAATCTCTCCATCCAACAATTTGAACTGTTTTGTCGCTCTGTCTGCGTAACGAGATTCGTGCGTTACCATACAGATGGTCGTGCCATTTTGATTCAATTGCTCAAGTACATCCATAATTTGATCACCCGTATTAGAGTCAAGGTTTCCTGTCGCTTCATCAACAAACAGGATAGCAGGGTCTCCAACCAAAGCTCGGGCTATGGCAATACGCTGTTGCTGACCACCTGATAACTGGTTAGGTTTATGTTGTGCTCGGTGAGTCATGTTGACCATTTCTAAGCATTTATTCACGCGTTGTTCAATCTGCGAGGCGCTCATTGTTTCTTTGCGATAACGTAATGGGAGTGCGACGTTATCAAACGCTGATATTTGATCAATTAAGTTGAATGATTGAAAAATAAAGCCAATTTTACTATTTCTAATTTCCGCAGCTTCATCTAAAGACAAATTAGAAACATCGACCCCTTCTATCTTATATTCCCCACTTGTCGGCATATCTAACAAACCTAACAACGAAAGTAATGTCGACTTACCACAACCAGAAGGGCCTGATATTGATACATAATCCCCTTTATAGATGGTGAGGTTAACGTCTTTTAGTGCGTAAGTCTCCATGTCCTCTGTTTCGAACACTTTGGAGATATTTTTCATTTGAATTTTAATTTCACTCATATCGATTCCCCTGCTAATTTTTTCATATTCTTCATTGCGTTATAGCCACTTCTGTTGTTGTATTTTTCAGATTTGATAAATCCGAAATGATGAAGGCATCATTCAGCTGTGCGCCTGATACAACCTCAATGAAGCGACCAGCTTGTTGGCCTAATTCTAACGTACTAAGCTGTGCTGTTGAGCTGCCTGAATTCAGGCGGTATAGGTTTATTGTGCTATATGGTTTAACATTTGCTGGACGCTCAATGTAATACACTTGCTGTAATGTATCTGCGATAATCGACGCATCCACATTGAGCTGTGGACGAGCACTGACTGGCAAGTCATCTGGCAAAGCTATTTCTATCTCTACGGTATTGTCCTGTACGATAGGCTCAATACGAGAAACCGTACCTAAGATTTTATCTCGCCGGGTGTCAACAACCGCCTTTTGACCAACAACAACTTGCTGAACTTGGCTTTGTGAAACACGAACAAGTGCAATTAGATCAGTAACACTACCTATTAATGCAACTTCCTGACCTTGAATTAAGCTTTGCCCTAACTCCACAGATAGTCTTTGTAGTACGCCTGAAAACCCTGCTTTCACCTCAAGTGCGTCTAGGCGATTTTGTCTAATTTTTACCTGCCCTTGCTGTTGCTTGAGTCGTTCCAGTTGAATATTTACAGACTCTTGATGAACGAGTTTCAGTTGCTCAATACGCTGTTTAAATATTTCAATTCTCTTCGCTAGTTGATTTTCTTCCAATACTGACTCTTGATAAGCCAATTGAGATACAATGCCTAGCTTGATGAGTTTTTCTTCAGCTTTTCTATTTAGGGTTGCCGACTCATAACGTGCTGTTAATTCGGCAAGATTGGCAGTCTCATCGAGTATTTCACGTTGATTGTTTAATTTCAGTTGCCGTAAGTTAGCCATAACCTGCAACAACTCTTGTTGGGAATCTTCAACCTCCTGAATTAAATCAGGATTTTCTAACCTTACTATCACACTATCTGGTTCGACATGTGCGCCAGGTTTCAATACAATCTCTTTGACTGTGGCCGGCGTCAAGGCCGTCAGCAACTGCTGCTTATTAGAGCTCAACATGCCAAAGCCTTCCGTTATCACTTCTAGATCACCGAACTTAACTTGTTCAATCAGTACATCTTTACGTGATATTGACATCGTTCCAGCCGCCTTTAACGCCCACGCAACTAAAGCAATTGTGACAAGTAATACCACTGCTGCTAGTTGGTATTTACTTGCCAACCATTGTGTCTTGGGTTTCTTTTTCATTACATCCATTTAGCTTTACCTCTCATAATCCAAATAACTTCGTGACAACTATGCTTATTGACTATCACGAAGTGATTGAATAGGTAGCGCGTTAATGATAGAGCGTAGTGGCCAATAACAAGCAAACAATGTCATCAAAGCGACCAATACCAAAGTGATTGGATATAAGAGTACGACCTCAGGATTGATGTAACTGTTCAATGACTCTGAAAAGCCAACATACAGTCCCAATACCACTATCAAACTTATGATAATACCAATACTCACCGACCATGCGTTATCTTTAATCACCAAAGACACAATTTTACTTCTGCTGGCACCAATAGCTAGGCGAGTTCCTAACTCAAATTTACGCATTTGTATGGCATAGTTGAGGATGCCGTACAAGCCAATCGTCGCTAAGAGGAATGTGAGCACCGCAAGCACCGCACTCGAAATCGCTGTCATATATTGAGTAAATAAACGTTTGTTGACTTGAGCACCTAACGATTCCATCTCAAATAACTTAAATTGATTACTGACAGACTGTACTGCCTTAACAGCTTGCTCTCTTGACAAAGTTTGATTTTCTTTGAGCTTAATCATAAAGCGTGAAGAGGGTCTTGATGATAATTCATATGTACGCATAGGAATTTCAGTTTCCGTTGGCATCAATACACCTTTAACTACGCCATGAACGGTATAAACTGAATCACCAATGCTAACCTTAGTACCAATTGCACTGCCTTCAGGCGCAAGCTTGCGAGCATATACATCATTTACAATGAATAGTCTTCTGTCATCTCTTCTATCAGCTTCACTGAAATAGTCACCCTCAATCATCGGCTGGTTGATCATTTGAAAGTAGCGTTCATCGACAAACTTAAACTTAGTAATAAAGCGTTCATTCGTGCTTTCATTCTTTTGGGTAACACTTCCCCACAATAATGGAGACAAAGAATGCGAGATATCTTCGACCTGCGGCAGGTCCATCACTTTATTCTTCAAGTCTTCAATGAGCTGCTTTTTCTGTTCATCTGACAAATCATCTGAAAAGTTTATTTTCAGGTTAAACGTCGATATATTTTTAGTTTCAAAACCAAGGGGTTGATTGATCACTTTTATTGAGTCTCGTAGCAGCCCCATGTTCACAAACACCAGTATGGTTACGATTGCTACTTGAGAAATAATAAGTACACGTCTCACCTTCTCTGACACTTGCACACCGGTCCCTTTACCACTTGCTTGAAGCGTAGCGTTGAGCGCTCGGTAGTTGATCATCTTAGCACTTAAGCGCGCAAAAAATAGACCGAGCAATAAGGCAATGACAACAGCCGCAGCGAGCGTTACACCATTCATAGCGACTTCATCGACACGAGGAAGACGCTCTGCGAGATATTGTTGTAATCCCCAGAAGCTAAGGTTGGCAATAACAAGTGCAACCACCACCGACATAGAAACAACTATGCCAGATTCTGCAAATAAGCTTTTAAATAAGTCTTTTTTACGGGCACCCACTGCGGCTTGAATCGCTAATTGACGACTTTGCTCAGCCGTTCTAGACATAAAGAGATTGGTAATATTGGCACAAGCAATCAACACTAATCCAATGACCCCAATAAACAACAATAGAACGGTGTCACCACTGTCTCCTAAGATAACGCTCTTAACTGACTTTAGCTCAGTTATTAAAGCCCAGCCTTTGAAAGACTCGCGATCATAGGTATTTTCAACCCATTTGTCGCTGACCAGCTTGGTTAATGACTGCTCAACTTGTGTATTACTAAGTGTACTATCAAGCTTTCCGACAAAGCGGAATTGTTCACTAAACCCACCCCACGCATTTCTTCTAGATTCATCTGCACTAAACGCATTAAAATCCCAAGGTAAAAAGACATCAGTTTTTGCACCAATACCACCCAATTGAGGCTCCACAAAAGATTTAGCCAGTACCCCAACAATACGAAAGTTCGTGTCACCAATTGTGATTGACTGTTCTAATATGCTGTTGTCCGCGTTGTACTCATTTTGCCAAGCATTGTAACTAAGAATGGCTACGGGGTTGTGTGTGTCTTTGGCTTCCGTTTGTTCAAACCGTCTTCCTACCGCCATTTGGCTATCAAACAACTCAAACCAACTAGCCGTCACAAATGTTGTTCTCACTGAAGGTTGTGTGGGCAATGAGCCGATAACAGCATTCTCAAAACTGACCATTGCAGCTTTGCTAAATGCAGTTTGGTTTTCGTAAAGATGAATTAAACTTGGCAAGTTATAATCAGGCGTTGGATATTGCTCGCCTTTTTCATTTACAGTATAGGCGTTGAGCTGATAAAGCTTATTCTGCTCTGGATACGGTAACGGTTTGCCTAACATCACATAAGCTAGCGTCAAAATACACAATAGCGCACCTAAGGTTATCCCTAATGTAGTCATTATTGTTATAGAGAAGCCTTTTTTGGCACTTAACCCTGCCCAGGCCTGTTTTATCAGATACATGCTATGGTTCATCCTTTGCTTCCTGTTTTATACGATGAGACTTTAAGAAGTCCTGAATCAATTTACCAAAAGTAGAACCAAAGATAGCTAATTACATGCCACTTTTTCTCTTTAATCAAAACCCCTTGATATACCAACTTCGTTCACGACGGAAAAAAACAAAAAAACAATCAATACAAGAGCTTAATATAAATCACGTTAGTATCATAAGTCAGCGTTCATGTTAACTTTGTTGGAAGTCCTCCCCTTTGATGTTTAATCTAACACCCTACCGACCGATATCGGACGCTGAGAGGATCGATATCGGACGCATAGCCTTTTTTTATCACGGTGGTCGATTGAAAAAAGTGGTATTACTGTTTGAAAATTTCGCACGCTCCCACAGGTATATGGGGAATCCATGGGCTTGAACACTTTTATGCATGGAAGGTGTGTTTTTGGCACACAATTTGCGATTTAAAATTGAGTAATAGCGATTTTTCATATCGCAATGACTTCAATAACAATAATTAGATCTAGGGTTACGATATGAGTGTGCAACTTATTGAAATGGATAAACAGATACTTGGCAACACAAAGCTAGTTATCTGGGATTTAGACGACACTTTTTGGAAAGGTACATTAACAGAAGGAGAGATCCACTACTCTACAGAAAACCATGAAGTTGTCATAGCTCTTGCAAAACAAGGAATTATTAGCTCTATATCAAGTAATAACAACTATGATGACGTCGTTGAGGTTTTAGAAGCTCATGGCGTTTTGCCCTATTTTGTATTCCCTAAAGTAAACTGGGGAGATAAATCAGAGCACATTACTGAAGTATTGCATGACGCTCATCTTAGAGCACAGAACACAATCTTCCTCGACGATAAAGCACGGATCAGAGGAGGTGTGCTTGCGCAGCACCCTGAGCTATTAACCGTGACAACTGCAGAAGAATTCATAAAATCCTTTCATCTATGGCACAAATCAAGGCCAGCTGCGGATCCTGATTTGACAAGACTAAAGCGGTATCAGCTGCTACAAAAGAAAGCTGTCGCAAAATCAGAGTTTTCAAAGACTACCTCTGATTCTCACGGATTTCTAAAAAGGTGTAATATCAAATGTATAGTCGACAAGATTACAGAGGCAGAAATTCCGAGAGTTGTTGAACTTGCTCTGCGTTCTAACCAAATAAATTTCACACAAAAACGAGATACAGAACAAGCAATACGAGAGCTTGTCGCTGATAGCAACTTTGAATGCAGGTATATTAGAGTGTGCGATAAATTCGGTGATTATGGAATTGCTGGATTTTATGCGCTTAACCTAGCTCAAAACACACTCCATCATTTTGTTTTTTCATGCCGAGTTTTACGCATGGGTGTAGAGGTTGCGGTTTATCATTTTCTAAAAAAACCTGCAGTTTTGTTCGCGCCTAATAAAGCACAGGAGTTTGCTGAAATATATGAAGAGTACGTTCAGCCAGATTGGGTCACTTTTACTTTACCAGCGGATAAAGTTGACGTCCCAAAACCGGCCTTTAAAAAAGAGCGCTCTGGAACTATCGCTTTTATGGGCCCTTGTGAATTAGAAACTTTAGGGTATGGACTCGGCTTTTTGTTAAGCGACAAGCTAGATTTCAAATACTATGTCCAGCACGTAAATGATAAAGGTCATCTAGTCACACCATTTGGTTATGCAAGCATACTAGAGTTAGCCAGACAGACCGCACTACTGAATAAATATGGTAACGTATTGGAGCAACTACCATGGATTGATTCATCTTTATTCGATATGTCTATTTTTGAACAAGAAAACACCGCGGTTATACTTTCATCAGTTCGCAATGCTCAGTGCGCCAACTACCTTCATAAGAGCGGTGAATTCAATGTACCTTTGGACTACTTTTTATTTGGGTGTATGGATTTTTCTCTTTCCCAAAATAAAGCAAAATTAAACGACTTTATAAAACGCTATCACTTAGCGAAAGACTTTGACACGTCGTCATTTATAAAAGAATTTAGTTTTAACGGAACGTTGAGCGAACAGGAGTACACCAACAACTTGCAACAGTTAGCCGCTAATATGCCTGAAAGCTCAAAACTTGTCGTTCTGAACGTTCCAGAAATACCACTGGCACTGTTTGAAGACGTAGAAAACTCGCTTCGCCCTGTGATTGAACAATGGCAGCTTCATCATCGTCATATCAACGCCGCTATTCAAACGGCAGCGATGAAAATGCCAAATAAAATTATACAACTTGATATCAATGCTCATATTAAAAGTGATGACGACTTCACTGGGAAAAGGCCAGAAAAATCTGACGTTCAGGTAGGTGAGTTATCAAATGCAATGAACCGTTATTATCATTACGAACGACATGTCCACATTGGCTTAGGTCTTGAGCTTATCGATCATCTAATTGACTGGAAAATGCTTGCTCTAACACCTAAAGATAAGGAGAGTTTGGCAAATGTGGCTAAATCTTTAACGCCAGATGATGTACGTCAAGTAAAAGAGATAACCGTATAAATATACCTGATAATCAGGGCCATATTGGCAATCCCCTGACGAAGGAAACACTAGGAATCAACAAGGAATTAAAAATATGAATAATATCGAACGTGTACTCACATTTCCTACATCCTTGCTAAATCAATATATCAAAGATGCCTATCCGACTTGTGGTAAAGTATTTGAATCTGAATTTGTTGCTTTGCATCCTTGGAACAAGGGCATCGTTGAATTGAACACAGCCCAAGCCGAATGGATCGAAACAGCTAGAAAAGATAGCACTATCAGCATCCCTTCTGATTTAGCGGCTAAGCTACCACCTTCATTTTTAGATACGTCTGTAAATGTTGATGGTATTCTCGATAGGGCTGCGACCAACTTTCGCTCTATTCAGCATTATTCTGAGTTACAAGAGTTTCTTAACAAAGCAGCCGTAAAACGTCCAAAAACTGTAGTTGAAATTGGCACAGCTAGGGGCGGCGTTTTCTTCGCTCTTTGCCAAGTAGCCGATTCTGACGCAACAGTGGTCAGTATCGATATAGGCTCTGGAGCACCTTTCGGTGGCGGACAAACGGATGCAGAGTGTGATTTGTTTCGCCAATTTGGTTGGGGACAACAAGAAGTATCTTTCATTCGAGGATCTTCTTATGCAATGAGTAGTGTGTACGAACTTGAGAAAATTCTTGGTGATAAGAAGATTGACCTGCTCTTTATTGACGGCAACCACAACTACGGCGCTGTAAAGAGCGACTTTGAAATGTACCGCCATTTACAAGCAGAAGATGGATGGACTGTTTTTCATGATATTATGGTAAAACCTGAAACCCATGGTATTGGAATGGATGTTGGTATTTTCTGGGAGCAACTAAAAGATCAATATGCAGTTGAAGAGATCATTAGTGAAACAGGTGCGCGCTCAAAACAGCAAGCCAATGAACGTTTTGCTCAGTTAAGCAACGAATATCCACACTTGCTGCAAGCCATTAAGGAATCTGAGCTTAACATGGACGAAGTACTAGCCATTGGTATGGAGTCTGAATTTGTCAATCATTCAATCTCATTACCAGAACTAAAAACGTTATTTAACTCAGCAGCTAACGTCCCTTCTTCATTACAAGTCGCATGGGGTATTGGTATCATTCCCTAACAATAAAAAAGCTTGAGATAGCCCTTTAAAGTACTGTGATGTGGCTATCAATTAAATTAGCTGTCTATGTAGCAGCCCCAAGCCAAACGGTTCTGGTTTCATCTAGATTATTTAGATAAATGGACCAAGATACCAACCGCCAGCTTACCAATGAGCACATTATACTAATGCGCTCATTAACGAAGAGTCATGAACCGAGCAAGTAGCTCTGCATTGCATGGGTCGATTTGTGGCTAACAATACCTCTTAAACTCATAGCCATACCTATCAAAGTCTGTCTAGTGGTACTGGCTAAATCTTTAATATGAGGTGCCTGATCGAGCAAGTTCGCCACTTCAATCTCAAGTAAAGCAGCCAATGTTGGCTTCGTAATGTTAATTGGCTTATTTCCTTCAATCATATTAACCGTGAAGCTCGTATCAACATTAAAACGAGTCGCGGCTTTGAGAAAGCTTTTCCTATCACAAACCGAAAACAAAAAAGCTAGATTTTCTGATTCTTCACCTACTAATTGCTTAAGTTTGTCACGCTCACTATATTGTAAAGATTGCCTCTCAAAATCCTCTGTACCATAGATACTATGGAAGAGCCCAGCATTACACACTGCATCTGAATTTCCCCACGCATGTAGCAATGAAGAAACGCCAGTTAAATGTTCATGAAAGCTTACTTTAGTATGCGCTACGGCATCGAGATGTAAGCTTTGCAAAAATGCCAACACATCTGCCCTAATAGTAATTTCTGACGCTTTTGTGGCAAATTGACTTTGCATAAAATTCTCCATTATTAATTATTTTTGTTTTTTGTGATAACGATTATGCGTGGCAAGGTATTGATTCCTACAACTTGCCACGAGAAACAATATTTCAGTCATTCTCTAACATGATGTGATTCAAAATAGAGAAGTGATCAGACTCTACGCTGGTACATTTTACAGGTCTAGTCAGCAACTCATTCCAACGATAGTCTTCAGCACTTTCGATACTATTTAATGTTGCTGTGGCTTGATATAAGCGTACATTTAAATCTGCTATCAGCGCCTGCGGTTTATATTGCAAATAACACCTTAAATTTGCTTGGTAAACAGAATAAAATAGATTGAACTGTTGAGAGGTAATATCAACCCCCTGTTGATTAAACAGCGCACAAACGTAGTCTCCAACACTATCTTCTGGTACTTGCTCTAACCCTTGTGCATTGAAGTTTAAAGTCGCACCAAATTGTTGAGCTAAGTAACCACAGACTTCATACAACTCCTCCGTAGCACTGAGCATTTTTGAGAAAAACTTTTGCTTAAATAATGATGGAGCTAAAGCATCTACAAGTATCAACTCCAGTACTGATTCACCTCTTTGCAAAAGTATGTTGGCCATTTCGAACGCAACAGCACCTCCATATGAATGACCTAACAAACGGTAAGGGCCTTGTGGTTGTATGGCTTTTAAAGCATTAATATTGGCAATTGCAGTATCTTCTACACTTTCGATAGGCGCTTTACGACCATCTATGCCTACAGCCTGTAAGCCATAAACCGCATAACTCCCCTGCAATGATTGCGCTAATAACTGAAATGACAGTACATTTCCGCCTGCACCGGGAACCATGAACATATTTTGTTGTTCACCACTTACTTGTAAAGGTACGGAGATCTCAAAACCAAGCTCATGATCATTTTCTAGTAACTGAGCGAGCATCAAAATATTTGGTGATTTAAATAGCTCAGCCAAAGGTAATGTTTGTCCAAAGTGCTTGCTGATCTTCGCCATGAGCCTAACTGCAAGCAGTGAGTGG
>NZ_ARPN01000105.1:0-99723 GCF_054966645.1 Pseudoalteromonas sp. SANK 73390 | reverse complement strand
CTTCGCGTAATGAAAGCCTTTGATTTGAACAAAATTCATACTTAAAAGATCAACAGACCCTAATGACTGGTAAATTCATCTTATTAACAATAAAACCTCAGGTCGAGTATACCGCGAGTACGGATATTAAGCAGTTTATATGCCGTTAAACCGGTTGGCTAGAACTCAAGGTAGTTTAGATAAATTGCCCCTTTTGTGTTTTTATAAACATAAAGGGGCGTATATCTGGGGGAGGGAAGTTATAGTGTTGCAAGAATTTGTTTTGCAGTGTTTCTGGTTAAACACGCTGCCATAGGAGACTTATTAAACTTTTTCCGACTTACCGTTTGTAAAGTACTACTATGTTTGTGAGTGTTATTTAGTACTATGACTTTGCATTCAATGTTGTTTTCAACTTCACTATAACGCAGCTCTACACGCTCTGCCTTGCGGATCACATTTTTATATGGGTAACCTTCATTGGTATTGATATGCTCAACATGTTGGTGTTTTGCATACGTTGCAGTGGTGAATATAATCAATAATAGTGTTATTAACGTTTTCATTATGTACTCTCTATTGCTAGTTGGCTTGAGGAAATTATTAGCTTATTTGACATTACTGACAAACGATAAAAACTGCTCTATAATTAAGTTTTTCTTAACTGTGTTGATGTCATGAGTTTACCTCCATTAAAAAGCCTGATGTATTTTAAATACGCAGCTCAGCTAGGTAGTTTTAAGCTAGCATCACAGCAATTGTTTGTTACACAGGCTGCCATTAGCCAACAAATAAGGGCTTTAGAAGCACATTTAAGCTGTGAATTGTTCATTCGCCAAACTAGAAAGGTAACGTTAACTCGACAAGGTGAGCAGTTATTACCTTATGTATTGGCAGCATTTAGCCAGTTTGAAGAGGGTGTAAAAGCGCTGCACCAAGACCCTTCTCCACATACTCTTAACTTATCAGTATTGCCGTCCTTTGCTGCCTGTTGGTTACTTCCCAAAATTCATGACTTTCAACAGCACCATAGTGATATTAAATTACGAATTGACCCAAGTGATAAACTGATAGATTTTGAACAAGGAGAGGCTGATTTAGGGATACGCTTTGGTTTAGGAAATTATATGGATGTGCATAGCGAGCTGCTCGGCGGAGATCATATGCTATTAGTTTATAAATCAGACATGTTAGATGAAACAAAGCCGCTTAAATCTCAGTTGTTATCGCAAAGGCTAATCATGGACGTTTGCCCCGATGCAGAACGGGCATGGCAGTTAATGTTTGATGAACTTGGCGTAACAGAGGAGCAAAAGCCAGACTTTTTAGAAATTGATAATGCGGCGCTGGTGGTGCAAAGTGTGTTGTCTGGACAAGGGATTGGCATGCTTAGGCGCAGACTTATTGAGAGTCAGTTAGCTCACCTACAATTACAAATCTGGCCGGGCTTTGAATTACTTTGTGAGTATCAGTATTATTTGGTGGGACCCATGAGTCATTTTTCTTGGACTAAAGTAATGGCTTTTAAAAATTGGCTTCAGTTGCATTTTAACCAATCATGTTGATTGTGAAGGTGATCTATATTTGCGCAACCAGTTTATTTACTTAATGCCTGTGCTATTGGCGATATTTGAAACCGGTTCCAAAGCATCTACTATTTCAAAATCCTTATTCCAGCCTGAGGCTTTAGGCGATATAGGTGTTAATTCACTCGCGCGTGACTTGAAGTTGTCATTGCATTTTCCTCCATGATCGTAGTGGGTTATACCTAGATTATGCTAAAGTGCTTACGAAAGTTTGTGGTGTGTGAAACTCTGCCAATGTGTGGTTTATGTAAATTACACTGGATTACACGGTTGAATAACGGGTACTCTGTGCCTATTGAGGTAAATTGGCTTGGCACTATGCTTGCTTTATCTACTTAGCTGTTTTGGTCATGCAAAGTAGGTGTTGTATGAAAAGTCTATTTGGGGTGTAAAATGCGCAAGCATGTGGTATTTACTATCTTCTTTTTATTGCTTTTATCGGGATGCGGGCAAGATATTCCGTTAGCTGAAGAGGTGGTGCATCAATTTGAAGCGGAGCCTTTACTTACAGGCCAAATTTCTGACGATGGTCGGTTGTTGTTAACGGTGACCACCTCAGAGCAAGTTAAAATTTGGCGAGCGGCGTCAAAGCAAGTTGAGTACCAAGTGCCTGAAAGTGAGTTACTCAAGCCTGTTCGTCATGCGCTTCTGTCGAATGATAATTCATTATTACTGATTGCTAACTACGATACGTTAGGCGTATGGTCTGTGTCGGGTAAGGCGTTCATACATAAAGTACAATTTAGTGGTGTTGATTCAATGGCCGCAATCAGTCATATTGCGTTATCGCCTAACAATGGTCGGGTCTTAGTTGCGATGACGGATGGTTCGTTAAATATGGCTGACTTAAATACCCGTCTTAACAACCGCTTTAAACCGCACGCTCGTCCTATCGACTTTTTGTTGTTTGGTAATCAAGGTGAGTTATTTTTATCCGGAGCGCAAGACGGCAAAGTAGGGTTATGGCAATTTGGCTCACCAAAGCCTTTGTTTGAAAAGGAGTTTGCACATCGTGTCACGAGTTTAAGCGTTGATCATGGCTTCTCACGCCTTTTTGTATCGGATGGCTTGAACGCTCAACATATAAAAACATTAACCCGTGGTGATGAAGTAACAAAACTAAACTATTCTGCGCGTTTTAAAGTCTTTAGGAAGTCACTGTTTATTCCCTCAACTCAGTTACTAGCAACTTCATCTTCTAAATCACATCTAAGTTTATGGAATACACAAACGGGAGATGAGCTAGGCACCTGGACTATTAGCGCACAACGGTCAGGGGCAACTATTATATCTATGCACGCAACACAAACTGGCAAACTTTATACGTTAAATAGTGATGCAATGCTTCAACGTTGGGATTTAAATGCGCTAACGCTTTAAATAAAAGGCACCAATATGATTAGAGTAATGTTACTTGGGCTATTTACTTGCCTTTTAGTCGCGTGTGGTGAGCCAGCTATGATCACATCAACTGAAAAACATCAGTTTAGTGATGCGTTGGTACTTGACGGGCAAATGTCGGCAGATGCTAAGCAAGTGATGTTATTGATTGAGGGCCCTAACTTAGCAGTATGGCGCACTAATGATAAGCAAATTGTAATGACGTTAAATGAAGAGCAATTACCAGCAAAAGTACGTGCCATATCGTTGAACGAACGCATTAATTTGTTACTAGTCGCTGGAGATAACAGCGTGCAGTTGTGGCACAGCCTTAGTGGCAGATTACTTAGCACCATTGACGTTAAAGGTATGGATGAGCTGGCTCGAGTATCAGCACTGAGGGCAAAAAAAGATGGCAGTGAAATAGCTGTTGGTTTCACCGATGGTTCTGTGGCGTTATTTGATTATGCAAATAAAAAGATGAAACATTTTATGCCACATTCTAGTAACATTATGGCCATTGAGTTTTACCAGAACAAGATAATAACGGGCTCGCATGATGGCTCTGTTAAAGCATGGGATGCGCATACAGGTACTACACAATATCAACGCCAGTACACCTCAAGGTTAAGCAGTTTGGCATTATCAGCAGATAAACAACAGCTTTTTGTAGCTGATGGACTGAAGACTCAGCAGGTGTTGCTAGCTGAAAATGGTGAGGTTGCAAGTGAGCTAACTTACCTCTCGCGCTTTAAATGGTTTAGGCAGGCACTATTTATACCAAATTCTAACTACCTGGTGACTTCAACCCCAAAATCAGAACTCAATGTTTGGGAAACTTCACTAGGTAAAGAGCAGGTAAGCTGGCAAATAGACTCACACAGTATGGGAACAACATTGCTAGACATGGTGATAATAAACAATGAGTTAATAACGCTCAGCAGCGAAGGCGTGATTGAAGTATGGCCGCTGATGTCTATTTTGACACAGCTTTAACCACTTATTTTATATTAGTATAATGATCAAATGACAGGTTTATTAATGCGTTTGAATAGCTTAATTCATTTTTTACAGCATAACAAAATTCAGCTGCTTTTGGTGGCTGTGTTTTATGTTACTAATGCGACAGCAAATGTGACGCTCTCAAATGAAGTTTGTAAGGGCTTTTTATTTGAGGCACAGCAACTTGAACGTGCAGGCAGCAGTGAAAAAGGGGCCCCATCGTATGGGCGATTTCAACGACTAGAAGAGCGTTTAAGGTTATTTTGTCCCGACATTAGCTATCAGGCACCATCAAAAAATGCGAGTAAAAACAAAGCAACGAGTGATAATAAACCTATCTTGCAAGTGGCTGCTACTGACTTAAAGCAAGGTATAGAACCATACGAGAGCACAAAAAAACAGCAAGCATGGCTAGCGTTTTATCGCGCCACAGAGCGTTGTACAAAAATCCGAAAGACGACACAAGAGCATGTGTATTGCACAGATGAAATATCAAAGCAAAAACGTTTATTTGACTTACACTGGGAAGACTTAGAGCAGTCAAAAGAACGTGAAATGGCTGCAGTAAAAAAGGTAGAACCGAAAAAGCAAATTGCTACTAATCAAAGTGTTGAGCAAAAACACAATACCAGTACTCAAGGCACTGATAACGATAGTGTTAAACCAAGTGCCACTAACACTCCTAATCAATATAAGCAAAGCTCTCAACAAGCCTCTACTTGGTTGTTTATCGGCCGCTATATTTGGCTTATTTTACTTATCACAAGTATTGTGGTTGTAACTGTTACGCTTTGGCCCTATACACGAAGAATTCTTAATAACCAAATAAGTAGACTATTCCTAAGTACTTTTTTATCTAAATCATTACCAAAGACTGATTACTATTTAGCTGGGAAAATACACTTTGTAAGTGATGGCAAAACGCACTATATTGATCAATTGATTCTCTCAAAATTTGGTGTTTTTGTTGTGCAATATCAAACTCAGTGTGGGTCTATTTGGCAAGATACACATTCAGAACTATGGACGCAAAGTGTTGACGATGAACGTTATTATTTCGATAATCCTATTGTGGATTTGGATAAGAAAGTGGCTTTTTTAAAAGACTTATTAGATATTGAGGGGCATGTTCAAGGCTGTATTATATTTCCGAATGACGTATCTTTTAGAACGACAGTGCCCAGCCAAGTCTGCCTGTATGACCAAGCCCCAAGCTATATTAAACAAATAGATACGCCATATTTTGAATTGCAACGATTAGAGACACTCAAAGAACAAATTAAGTTATACCAGAAAGACACATCATTCACAGAGCGTTTTAGTCAGCTTGTGACTCAAGGGCCTTAATTATTTTTGTGCCACAAGAAGGTATAGCCTAGATTAGCTCTTATGATGGTGCAGAAGCTCTGCTGTAGCGTAAAGAACTTAAGCTATAAGTTCTTTACGTGGTGACTTTAGTGAGGAACTAAACAATTTATTTAAACAAAAAATGTGCGCTATTTGTCTATAAATTTTTACTCGCTTAGTTGCCTAACTAAAGCTTCGCCTACAGCTTGGGCACTTGCAGGGTTTTGCCCAGTAATTAATCTATCATCCTCTACAACAAACACACCCCAAGGTTGCACTTTGTTAAAGCGTGCCGCACTTCGAGTCAGCGACTCCTCTAATAAAAAGGGGATATCATCAATTGTGCCATAATCAATTTCTTCTTCACGCGTAAAGCCTGTTACAGATTTATTGGCTAATAACTTATCGCCATTACTTAATGTTATAGGTAATAATCCCGCAGGGCCATGACATACTGCTGCTAGTACACCACCATTCTCATAATGCTTAGCGCTCAGAGCAGCAAAGCTCTGATTGCTTGCTAAATCGGATAGCAAACCGAAACCACCTGGGTAATAAATTGCATCATAACCATTAATATCAAGCTCTGTTATTGCAATGGTATTATTAACTTTGCTTTGAAAAATTTCATTACTCAAAATTTCATTATTCACTGTATCATCTTCTATATCTGTACCATACAGTGGTGCTTTACCTCCTTTTATTGAGGCAATATCGTAATCATATCCTGCCTCTAAAAATATGTGTAAAGCATGTGTTAGTTCAGGAGAAAAAGTACCGTTTTCTTTATCAGTAGTGCCCAATGTGGGGTGGTTGGTGACTGGGATTAGTATTTTTTTCATTGAAAAGTCCTTTATCTGCGTTGCTACAATATTAAGTTAAGTTTACGGATACAGATTAACTTTAGATCATTTTACAGCTTTGCAACTAGAGTCTCATATGAACTCCCTGCAAATGTCAAAAAGAAAGAGTTAAAATAAATTAGATGCTCGCTGATAGACGGGCTCAAATTGAGGAGCTACCTCTGGCTTTTGATGTATTCGCAACATTTTGACGTCTCTGTTGAGTAGTTTATGCAACTTCAGACCCTAATAATAAAGATTGTAATAACTGATTTTTATAAAGTGTATAGAGGTCTTAATTTAACGAATTGTGACTTTGGACTTTAATATTGATTATGCCACTATAATTAGCCTTCTATCGATTTTTACCAACCAGATAGAAGGCTAATTAGTTGCATGCTTTTCTCTGTGTTATGAAAATACATGCTCGCTCAGTAGCAATGTTGTTTGCACTACATTCAGGTCGAATCAGATCGGGTCTCAGCTTGTGCGGTCCAGCGTATGATCTCTGGGATCATGCCTTGGTTTTCTTCTGGAAGCTCAAGGTGTGGGCTAGATAAGAAAACGCGGCCCTTTCCATAGGTTGTATGAATACACGCAGTGTGACCGCTCATATGTTCATCGCTAAAGTATTCTGGAAAGCGAATACTTTCGTTTTCTGAGTCTTCAGGTTCTATCACAGATGCAAAAGAGGCGACTTCGTTTATAGTGCCAAAGCCTTTTTTGCGCTTGGCTTCCGTAGGTTGTCCGTAAGGAGGAGCAAGCATGAGAGGGCCTTGCCAGTAGAGCATCGGGAGCGTGTCTTTGAGTGTCCACTCAGTAGAAAGGATTGCCTCTACATGGTCAGCATTTAGCTTCACATTAATCAAACCGCCACCACGATTTTGGTGTTTCATGTCGTGTAGTTTTACATCAACTAATGCGAGCCATCCAAATCGAGCATTTGTCGCGAGAAATGCACCAGAGCAAATACCAAAGTAGCCACCTCCTTGGCGAACGAAATCGCGCACAATTTTTCTGCCGCGAACGCCAAGAACCCATTGTTGATGCAACATTACTCCACCGCCTGGAATAATAAAAACATCAACGCCTTCAAGCCTGCTTTGTCGTAGCTTTTTCCCGGTCACGATTATTGTATTTAAATCGGGCTCTGCCTTTAAGATCGAATGCAGAACCCTGGCTGATTTATTTTCTGGTCCAGCCAAGGAGCCCTCGTTGTTAACATCTAAAATAGCGACTGTTGTTGAGTTCACACGTTTTTCCTTGTTAAGAAATTGCAATTTCAATCTTCAAAGACATACCATAGAGCACAGGTCTATTCATTCTTAGATGCTATATACGATAACAAATAAATTATGACAAAAAATTAACAACGAATATAATTACTGTCAACAACTACTTGTGATTATGTATTTGAATACTGGCATAGATGATTACTCTATTAAATTGCACAAAGAGGGTTAAGTCGTTTGCTTCACAACCTATGTGTCAATTTACGTGTTTTCTATGCATTGAGTCCTCAAAATCACTTTTTGAGCTAAAGCGTGAGCAATAAAACTAACGTAAGTTTAATTAATGCAAGCAGAACGGTGTTTTTACACTTTTAATAGCAATAAATATTTGTTACATCAATAACCTTGTAGATTATCTGTGTTTAAATGCACGGGTTAGTATTACACTGTTATTTTAAATACAAACGAGGATATAATTATGATCGAACAAGGACAAGCATTACCACAAGCAACGCTAAGTGAATTAACGGCAGATGGAATGGTGAATCACCAAGTCGAGGAGCTATTTGCAAATAAAAAGGTTGTTTTATTTGCTGTGCCAGGTGCATTTACACCAACTTGCTCTGAGTCTCATTTGCCCGGTTTTGTTACACTTGCCGACAAAATTAAAGACAAGGGTGTAGATCTGATAGTCTGTGTTTCTGTAAATGATGCATTTGTTATGAAAGCTTGGGGCGAGTCGCAAAATGCTTCACACATAGCCATGTTAGCCGATGGTGATGCAAGCTTTACGCGTGCACTTGGACTTGAGATGGATACGCAATCATTTGGCGGCGTACGTTCACAACGCTATGCGATGATCATAGATAACGGCGTAGTATCTAAGCTTAATGTAGAAGCACCAAAAGAGTTTGAAGCAAGTAAAGCTGAAACTATTTTAGAATATTTATAGAATAGATAAACATACTGAGCTGCCGGCAACTGCAGCTCTTAACTCAAAAAACTTAAAATACTTACCATGCACCCACAGCAAACACGCCAGAATATCAAAAATATTATTACTGCAATAACGCAACAAGAACAGCACGTTAGAAACAAATATGGCATTTTAAAATACCAGAACCACATTAGCATAGCTATCTTACTGTTCTCATTTTTCGGTATGCTAAGTACTGGGTGGCTATATATTATTGGTGAGATTAACGGGTGGGTTGCCATTTTTTCAGCTGCTTTTTTTGCATCTATCTCTCATGAGCTTGAACACGACTTGATCCACAGGCAGTATTTCAAGTCGAACCCCTTGGTCCATAATATGATGATGCTAATTGTTTGGCTAATGAGACCAAATACGATAAGCCCTTGGTATCGTAGGCGAATACATCTGCATCACCATAAAGCGTCTGGAACTGAACAAGACATTGAAGAGCGTTTAGTAGGTAATGGCATTAAAAACCCACTGCTCAGGTTGCTGGTCATATCCGATGGGCTATTAGGTTTGATACTTCAGCGTAAACGCTATCAACGGGAAATAAATGGGTTTAGCTTTTTCAGCATTTTTAATGCCGGTTTTCCTATTGCTACTTGCTACTTTTTAATACTTTACTTTGCCATAACTTTTCACTGTTTTGATTTTATAAGTAATGGAAAAATCGAATATCCAGCATTACTGGCCAATGCAACACAGTGGGTCGATACAATGATGGTTATATTAATACTACCTAATCTATTGCGCTCTTTTTGTCTAAACTTAATCACCTCATCCATGCATTATTATGGTGGAGTAAATAATGTGCTGCAGCAAACACAGGTACTTAACCATTGGCTGCTTTTTCCTTTGCAACTATTTTGCTTTAATTTTGGTGTTACGCATACAATTCATCATTTTGTCCCTAACCAACCATTTTATATTAGGCAGCTGATCGCAAAACGTATTTTGCCTGTACTTAAACAAAATAATGTTCGGTTTAATGATTTTGAGAGTTTGAAAAATGCAAATTTGTATAGTCCTAACTAAAATATGATCTAATGGATTGACCGAATACAGAGCGTGCATTTGACCAAAGCTATGTTAATGACTAACTTTACGATTAAGTAAAATTTTATTCTCTTGTATGTCCAGTATTACCATTTCAAGAGAATTGCAGTCATTCAGAGGTCCAGTGTGACGTCTAAAGTAATCTGGCTCATCCTATGTGTAATGCTTTTTGCGCATATACACTTTGTGTACGCTCAAGATGATTTGTTTGATTTATCTTTGGAAGACTTAGCCAACTTTCAGGTGAATACAGCATCATTACGTAATCAAAGTAGGGCGCAAGCCCCCTCAAAAGTCACGCTTATTACCCAAGATATTATTCAAAAAAGAAATTACCGTTATTTGGCCGATTTACTCAAAGACTTGCCCGGTGTTCGATTGTCTTTATATTCATCGTCGGTGGACTCTGGCTCTTCTCAGTTAATTGTTAGAGGTATTACAGGGAACAACAAGTTAGTGTTAATGTGGAATGGCCAGCGGCTAAACCATCCAGATGCGCAACCTTTGCATATTACTCCATATCTTTACCCATTAGAGAATATTGAAAAAGTCGAAGTGGTTTATGGCTCTGCATCGGCAATTTATGGCAGTGACACTATCAGTATGAGTATTAATCTTATTTCTGCGGATACATTTGAAGAGCATAGCTTTTCAACCAATCTGGCAAGCGGTCGCTATAAAGAACAACAAGCAACTGTTGCATACCAAGGCAGTTATCAAGGCCTAACTAGCGAGCTAATGTTTGATTGGTTTAACACTGATGGTGTAGACTTTTCAAGTTTTGATGAGTTTTATAGCCAGTATCCTTTAGCTTCAGGCGTAGATGCACCGCTGTTGGACTTTCCAAAACAACAAAGAGCACCATATTATAACCCAAGTGAGCACGCTTTTACGGCTCGCGCTAGATTTGCCATTGACGACTGGGCATTTCAGACATATTACCAAAGCTTTAAAACCCAAACGCAAATTGGCTGGTCACCTATCATTTATGAGTCAAATAACAGCTCAGGGCAATATCATTTTGTTCAAAAGGGTTTTTACCTAACCCATAAACATACTTTTTCAAACGATGTTACTTTAGAATCATCATTGGAGCATACTCGAAATAAACTTAATCCCGATTCTCACTGGAATAGGCCCAATGCCTTTCCCTTTTTACAATACAGCGCTGCGCTGGAGCCTAGGGGAGTCGGTACAAAAACTTATAAGCTAAACTATGGTAAACGGTCAAAGCTAGAAGAACGATTATTCTTCAGCGCTTTTGACAATCAACTTCATACTGTGGCGGGTATTTCTTATACCCATGTAGATATGTTGCCAAAATCTGGCAATCTTGATTTCCCTGGTATCTATAGCCAAGCAACATCTCAAGTAGATCCGGTGAACTTTCATGATTTAAGTGAGCACAATTTAGGCCTTTTTATTCAAACACAATATCACTATTCAAGTGCTTTTTCAATAACAGCAGGAGGGCGTTTTGACGACCAAAGTCGTTATGGCAATACTTTTAACCCTCGGTTTGTGATTAACTATGAAAATGAGCCACAAAAGTGGTTCGTAAAGGGGATTTACAGTACGAGTTATCTGGCACCCGCAGCGTTTTTTACTTTTGATACTTTTATTGTTCCCAGAACATCCCAACAAGTACCAAACTTAAACCTAAAGCCTGAAGAAACAACAAGCTATGAAATAAATATGGGTAAAACGTTTAAGTACTTCGCATTAGAGGGCTCAATTTATCACACCAAAGTTGAAAACTTGATACGTCAACGACAAGTTAAGTCAATACAAAACTTCACAGATGAGCTGGGTAATTACACTTTTATCACGACGCATACAATTAATGCAGGCAACACAGAAATCACTGGTCTAACACTTGAAGCCAATACCGTGATAAACAATCAAATTATGCCGTATATTTCATACACGTTGGTAAATGGTAGCACCCAAGATACCGGTAATGCTGGGCAGCAGTATGACCTTATTCATGCGCCACAACATCAAATTAAACTTGGGTTTGATAGCCAATGGCTTGATGATAAGTTAACTTTTTATGCTCAGGCACATTACTTTGGTAAGGCACCGTTACATCCAGATAATTATCGCCGACCAGCGATAGATAATAATGGGCAACAATTTGAAATGGCAGATTACTGGTTAATTGAGATTGGCGCTCGTTATAAATTTAATCGTCACATGAGTGTGTATTTTGATGTTAGTAATACGATGGATAAACACTATGAGCAACCGATTGTTGGACAAGAAACCTCTGATTGGACAAGAATTGCCGCAACTCCTGGTATACCAAGGCAGTACTTTTTGGGAGTAGAAGTACAGTTTTAAATTTACTGAAGACATAAATAGCCACCTACCTCAGCAAGTGGCTATTTTCATATTCACAATCAGCTAGGCTGTTTAATTCTAAATACTAAACAGTACATAACGGGTACCACAATCAACGTTAATACTGTAGCAAACCCTAAACCAAACATAATTGTTACTGCCATCGACTTAAAAAATACATCAAATAGTAAAGGGATCATGCCCAATATGGTCGTAATGGCCGCCATTGAAACAGGTCTAACACGACTTACTCCTGAATCAAATACTGCATCATAAGGCGATTTACCTTGTGCTAACTCAAGATTGATCTGGTCAATAAGTACAATGCCATTTTTAATTAGCATTCCTGATAAACTTAATAGGCCCAGCAGAGCCATAAAACTAAATGGGGCATTCAGAGCAACTAAACCCGCAGTTACACCAATAATTGCCAGTGGTACTGTTGACCAAATAACTAATGGTTGTTTCAGTGAATTAAAGAGTAACACTGTAATCATAAACATAGCTAAATAACCAATTGGTAGCGAACCAAATATTGCTTTTTGTGCTTTAGATGAAGACTCAAATTCTCCTCCCCATTGCATTTCATATCCATGAGGTAATTCAATATGCTCAATATCACTGCGTACCCTTGCAAATAACTTGGCAGGTGTTTCATCACCAATCACGTCATGATCGGCCATCACGGTTATTGTGCGTTTGCGGTCACGACGCATGATCAACGGGTCTTCCCACATGACGTTAAACTCATCTACAACTTGTGTAATTGGCACGTAAACTCCCAAAACTGGGCTAAATATTTGCAAATCACTCAAGTTCTCAACATTTTTGCGCTCTTCTTCAGGCGAACGAGCAACAATGGGTAATAGCTGTGTGCCATCTCGGTATAAGCCAACTTTGTTACCCGATACGCTTGTTAACAACAATTCATCAATATCGGTCTTACTGATACCCAAACGACGTGCTTTTTGCTCATTAAACTCTGGGCGCAATACTTTAGTGCGTTGGCGCCAATTGTCTTTAATATTAAAAGCACCCGCATCTTCGGCCAACACAGATTTTGCTTGCGCAGCAAGTTGACGAAGAACAACGGGGTCAGGGCCTGAGAATCGAGCTTCTATTTTTGCATCTGTCGAAGGGCCAATCTCCATGCGTTTTATCTTAAGTGCACCTGCAAGTACATTTTCACGTTCGAACTCTCGCAGTCTGGCAATCATCGTTGTAACCGCTTCTCGATTGCTCACTCGAACAATAATTTGACCGTACGCTGCATATTGCTTTTCAGGTGCATAGGTCAACATAAAGCGTGGTGCACCTTGGCCTATCGTCGTTGTGACTTCTTCAACTAAAGCATCTTGTTGCAAAAATGCTTCGATAGTTGCAAGGTTGTCAGCCGTACTTCGTATATCTGCCCCCTGATAGTGCCAATAGTCCACATAAAACATCGGAGTATTTGAGGCTGGGAAAAATGATTGTTTCACTGACTTAAAGCCAACTACTGACGCAGCCAAAAGAGCAAGCATAAGTAGAATAGTCATAGCGCGGTGCTTTAATGAAAAAGACAGCATTGCTTTATAAACATTAAAAATAATGCCTTTATATGGGTCTTCAGTATTGTCTGAAGATGGTTGGTTAGAAGCCTTAAACAGCTTGTCGGCAAAAAATGGTGTGAGTGTTATTGCTGTTACCCAGCTTAATAGTAAAGAAATTAATAAAACCCAAAACAGCGAGCCTGCAAACTCTCCACTGGCATCACTACTTAAGCCAATTGGCGCAAAGGCCGTGATACCAATCACTGTCGCACCTAATAACGGCCACTTAGTTTGTTCAACAATGTTCACCGCAGCCTGCAACTTGCTTTGTCCGCGTTTTAGATTTATCAGTATGCCTTCTGTCACCACAATGGCGTTATCCACCAGCATACCGAGCGCAATGATCAAAGCCCCCAAAGAAATGCGCTGCAAATCAATTGCAAACATCTTCATAAAAATAAATGTACCTAAAACAGTCAGTAATAATACGGCACCTATTAATAAACCACTTTTAACGCCCATAAATAGCAGTAATACGACAATGACAATTGCAACGGCTTCGAGCAAACTTATTATGAAACCATCGACTGACTTTTCTACTTCATTTGGCTGATGATAAACGTTGTTAATTTCTATACCGTGAGGGCGTTGGTACTCTAATGAATTTAGATGTTTATTTATAGCGTTACCGATATCGACCACATTGACGCCTGAACTAAACGAGACCCCAATTAGCAATGAACGCTGTTGGTTATAACGGGTAATATGGCTTGGAATTTCAGCATACTCTCGGCTTACTTTGGCAACATCTCCAAGATAAATTAATTCTTTTTCACCTGCTTTAGATATCAGTAAATGTTCAAGTTCAGTGACATCTTGAAATTCCCCCGTTGGGTGTAAACGAATAGATTCATCAGCAACACGGATCTTACCGGCATTTGATACACTATTTTGAGACTGTAATAAGCCAAAAATATAAGAGGGTGCAATACCAAGCTGTGACAGCTTTTGTGTTGAAATTTCAACGATTACTTGTGCTTGCTGCTCACCAGCTACTGTGACTTTGCTCACACCATCAACCAGTACTAACTCACGCTTTAAGTAATCAACATAATCCTTTAATTCGTCATATGAATAACCATCGCCAGTTACGGCATACATAACACCATACACATCCGCAAAATCGTCTATTACTTTGGGCGTATATACTCCTGGTGGCAAGCTAGGTTTAAGGTCGTTAATTTTACGACGTAGTTCGTCCCAAATTTGCTTTAAGTCTTTTTTACGATAATTACTTTTCATTTCTACCGTAATCTGCGATTTACCAGCAGATGAAATTGATGTCACATAATCCACATAAGGAAGTTGCTGAATGGCGTTTTCAATCACAAAAGTGACTTCTTCTTCAACTTGCTGTGGAGAAGCTCCCGGGTAAAGCGTCACAACCATCGCTTTTTTTAAAGTAAATTCAGGGTCTTCTAGCTGACCTAAGCCAAAGTAAGACACCGCGCCCGCCATAAGTAACAGTAGCGCGAACATCCAACTAATTACTTTATTTTCAATTGACCACTTAGCTAGACTCATAATTAAAGCCCTCGCTCCTTAGTCCAAGGCCTCACTTTTAGACCTTCTTCTAAATGGTGAACGCCAGCACCAACAATAATTTCCCCCCCTTTAAGACCAGATAAAATTTCAATGCTTTGTTGCTGCATTTTACCCACACTGACAGCTTGCTTGGAAACTGTTTGACTACTTTCATCAAATACCCAAACATTAGCGCTATCAGAGGTGGGCTCATTGGTGTGGGAAAATACGGCTGATATCGGCACAAGCAGTTTTTTTGCTGGAGAGTGTGTTATTTTACTGCGGTCAATATACACATGGCCTGTCATGCCTGCGAACAAATTAAAATCTTCAGGGATCGGTAGAGTAAATACCACTTTGTAGCTTAATGTAGCTGGATCTGCTTGTGTATCCCACTCTTTTATCGTTAGCTCATATGACTTATCAGGATAACCATCAAACACCACACTTGGATGGTAGTCTAACTCTTTGTCGACCCGAGCGACTAGTTTTTCAGGTACTTGAATTACCACATCCATCATGTCTCGGGTTTCTAAACGGAGGATATTTTGCTTTGCCACAACATTTTCAAAGTTTTTCACAAATACTTTCGCAATAGTGCCACTAAAAGGTGCTCGTAATTCACTATTTTGTAAATTGGTTTGTGCAATTTTAAGTGCAGACTCTGCAACTTGCTTGTTTGCCAGCGCCTGATCATACTCTGATTTACTTGCTATCGATTTCTGATATAGAGAATTGACGCGTGCTAATTGAGATGAGGCAAGCTCATATTGTGCTTTGCGCTGCTCTAGCTGTAAAAGAAAATCTTCAGGGTCAAGTTTGGCAAGAAGTTGCCCTTTAATAACTTCTTGTCCTGCTAACACTGGAAACGCCATGAGTTCTCCATTGACTCTAAAAGCCAAATAAGATCCTTGATTCGCAACCACTTCAGCAGGAAAGTTTCTAATATCACTTAACTCACTGTTGGCTACTGTGACAAGTTTTACAGGCCGAACAATTTCTCGTTCATTTTGAGGTTGTTCAGTTTCTTGGCAGCCAGTTAACAAAATTAGCACCGTCACTATTGCGGCTATTCTTTGCATGTAAAAACTCCATCTACGTTGTAGGTAAAAACTTATGCTGCAGAATATATAAAATCAATATAAAATAAAAATTATATAATATTAGATTCTATATAAATTTTTATTATGAAGATTGCTGATTTAGAGATTCTACATGCTGTTGCCAAGACCCATAGCCTAAGTGAGGCCGCATTGCGATTACATAGAACGCAGCCCGCTGTTACTCAAGCACTGAAAAGGCTTGAAGAACAGTTAGGTTTTAAAATTGTAAATCGAGATAATTATCGTGTAACGCTGACTCAAGAAGGACGAAGATTTTGTGATGAATCAGCAAAACTGCTCGTTTTTCGAGATGACTTGCACATTCTTGCCAAAGAGTTTTCTGCAGGCAATGAAGCTCAGTTTAATATTTGCTACGAGCCTCTGTGTTATCAAGCTCAGTACAATGACGTGATCAGTGATATATTTAAACAGTTTAAGCACACTGAAATGGCAATAACTAGCGGTAAACGTTTTGTCGCTCTGGAGCAAGTTAATAATGCAGATGCTGATTTGGGAATTGGGCCATGGTTTGATTTGTTTCATGCAACGGGTGATTTAGAGTCTATTGCAATTGGTGATATTCATCTTGGCTTGGTTGCTAAAAAAGGGTTGCTTCCCACGAAGCTCTGTTACGAACAACTTGCTAGCTACCCCAGTCTTGCCATGTTTGAAAGTGGATTTAATTTCGATAGTGAACGTCTTGCCTATGCAAAGGGCGCTAACATGATAAAACTAGATGATATTGCGTCTATTAAATCATTTTTACTAACAGGTACCGGTTTTGCAATGATTAGCCTCAGCCATTGTCAAGCAGAGCTTGATGCTGGATTACTAGAACAAATAGAGGTATTAGACCGACAATGTACGTTTACGGCCAAAATACATGCCTTTAGAAAACAAGTTCGACATCACGGGCCTGTTGCACGTGCTATTTGGCAAAAATTTCAAAAAATAGGTGCGCAATATGCAAAACAATAAAAGCCCTATTGATACTGCTTTTAAAGAGCGTATATACACCTTAATCGGTTCTATACCCATGGGAAAAGTCGCGGCGTATGGTCAATTGGCAAGGCTTGCCGGCGCCCCAAATCAATCAAGAGCAGTTGGAAGGTTGCTAAAAAACCTGCCGGCTAAAAGTACGCTGCCATGGCATCGTGTAATAAATAGCCAAGGTAAAATTTCTTTTTCAATAGAAAGCGAAAAATACCAGCAACAACGTAAGTTGTTAACAACAGAGGGGGTTATATTTAAAAACAATAAAGTCAGCTTAAAAACTTATCAGTGGCTAGCATAACGTTGATCGTTAATTTATAGCTATACGTAACTAACTACATATATTTTTTAACCGTAGGTAGTTATGATTCGAGCTATTTTTCCGTTACCCGTTTTTCTTCTTCCGGGCGGATATACCAAACTAAGAATATTTGAGCCTAGATATCTGAGTATGGTAGGAGAGGCGCTCAAGCGTGACCATGGGTTTGTTATCTGCAAACCCAGTGATGATGAACAATTAGAAATTACCAACGAAGGTATTTATGTGCGAATAGTCGATTTTTCACAAGATCAAAATGGTCAATTGCTGGTCGATGTACACGCGCAGCACCGAGTTCATATTAAATTGCCATTTAAAAATAATCAAAGTCTTACATACGCTACCATTTCTGAGTTTAGTGGGCCGCTTTGGAAACATTCCGATGACACCGTATCTCATTTTACCAGTGAGATGGGTGAAATGTTATCTAATGTGTTTTATCAACATCCGCAAATTGATGCTTTATATCAAGAAAAGCATTTTGAAGATCCGGTCTGGGTTGCAAGTCGTTGGTTAGAGTTGTTACCCATAAAAAATTCGGAAAAACATAAGCTTCAGTCATCTGTAAACTTTGAACAAGTCGTTAATTTCCTCCATACTGTTTTATACAAGTCACAGTGATCCATTAGATACGCGTAATCGTATATTTTTTATCGATAGTCTAAGAAGATATTAAGTTATGGTCGACCAAGTATCCCGATGCGATCCTCATGTAGTCGCGAGAACAAATAAAAGTATGGAACAAGCGCCAACCCAAGCTTTATCTGAAGCGCTATGCAAGGTTGCACAGTTAAGAGACAAACGTGCTTTTGCAATGCTATTTGAATATTTTGCACCAAAAATAAAGCGCTTTGGTATCAAACAATTTGGAAACGAAGCTTTAGCGATGGAACTGGTTCAAGACACTTTAACCACCGTTTGGCGAAAAGCTCATCTATATCACCCTGAAAGAGGTGCTGCAACAACTTGGGTATATACAGTAATGCGTAACGCATCATTTGACGCGTTAAGAAAAATCAAAAGCAATAAAGAAGAGCATTTAAGCGAAGATATTTGGCCTTTATTGCAAGAAGAGCAATCCTCTGAAGACGGGTTCTCGGACCACCTTGAAGACCAAAAGATTCAAGAGCATATTGGCAAGCTTCCTCCTGCACAGCAAGATGTTGTTAAGGGAGTGTATTTTCAACAAATGTCACAAGAACAACTTGCCGAACAATTAGATATTCCTGTTGGCACTGTTAAGTCTAGGTTAAGACTGGCGTTACAAAAGTTAAGAGCAGAAATGGGAGACCGTAATGATTAAGCACCATCCATCAGAGCAGCTACTATCTCAGTACAGCAAAGGTGAATTACCTGCAACACTATGCATGGCAGTTTCTGCACATCTAGATTTTTGTAGCTGTTGTAGAGATAAAGTTGCAGCGCTTGAGCTAAATCAAGCAAGTTCTGCTTTTGAAGCAAGCGAGGTCACACCAGATTTAGACGACTTTTCTGATATGTTTGCGCAAATAACGCAAAATGAAGATATTTATCAAGCAAAACCGTTTCACAATGAGCCTCTAAGCTACCAAAATAAACGTGTTGTTTTACCGCGTGCAATTGCAAGTTCCAGTAGAAGTAAATTTGTTCAATTAGGCAAACTTGCGCGCGCACGTTTGAACATAGACGATGGGGAACTTAGGGCAAGTTTGCTACAAATCGACGCAAGTGGCGAGATACCACACCATACTCATACAGGTTTTGAGCTAACGCTTTTACTTGATGGGGAGTTTTCAGACGAAAATGGCTCCTATGTGCCGGGCGATTTTATTTGGTTAGATGGTAAACATCATCACCAACCTGTCACAATGGAAGGCTGTTTATGCTTTACTGTTGTTAATAGCGCCCTACACTTTAATAAAGGGCTGAGCAAATTGCTTAACCCAATTGGCAACCTCATTTACTAGGTGTGATCAGATTATGGATAAGCTATCTGAAATAAAAATAGGCATTAGCGCTTGCTTAGCGGGTGACAAAGTACGTTTTGACACCGGGCATAAGCGCTCGAACTTTTGTATGGATGACTTTGCAAACCATGTAGAGTACGTAAAATTTTGTCCAGAAGTTGCTGTAGGTTTACCTATACCAAGGCCTACTATTAGGCAAGTAAAGGTAGGAGATACTATTAAAGTATGTCGCCCAGACGGCTCTGGTGACGTAGGTCCTAAACTCACTGAATATGGTAAGAAAGTAGCAACTGAGCAAGCAAAACATCTTTCTGGGTTCGTATTTTGTGCTAAAAGCCCGAGTTGCGGCATGGAGCGGGTGAAAATTTATAACGAAGCTGGAACGGGTAATACTTCAGAAGGGGTTGGCTTTTTTGCACAGCAAATTATGGCGCACAATCCGTTACTACCTTGCGAAGAAAATGGTCGCTTAAACGACCCGCATTTACGCGAGAACTTTGTTATGCGTGTATACGTATTTAAAAACTGGCAAAACTTGATTTTGACTCAGATAGGTTTACATGAATTAACTCAATTTCATGCAAAACACAAATATTTAGTTATGTCTCATAATTATGAGTCTTACAGGGCGTTAGGCCGGTTTCTTGCTCAATCCTCTGACATGCCAATTGAACAGGTAAAACATGAATATATCGCTGGGCTTATGAAGGCTTTATCTAGTCCCGCATCGCGCAAGAATCAAACCAATACACTGACGCACCTACAGGGCTATTTTAAAAATAATATTTCTAAGATTGAAAAGCAGGAGCTTTGTGGTGCCATTGATGACTATCGCCAAGGTGTTGTGCCGCTTTGTGTTCCGCTAACATTACTCAAGCATCACTTAACGGTTCATCCAAATGAGTATTTAGCGCAGCAGGTATATTTTGACCCCTATCCAAATGATTTAAGATTAAGGTTTAGCATCTGATGAATCCTATATTTTGGTTTCGACGAGACTTACGCTATTTTGCAAATGAAGCGCTTATCGAAGCAATTGAAAATGGTGCCACAGAGGCACTTTTTTTTGTCTGCCAAAAACAGTGGCAACAACATCATTGTGCCGATATACAAATAGATTTATTAAAACGTCGAGTGGCGTGGCTTGGGCAAGCGTTGTGTGCATATGGCATTCATTTAAATATACTTGAAGTCGATGACTTTTCCGCTATTCCTAAAGCGCTTAAACATTTTTGTGATCAACAAAATACGCAGCTTGTGTATGCCAACGCAGAATATGAACTTAATGAACGACAGCGCGATCAACACTGTATTGATGTAGGTATACAATTAGAACTATTTCATGGCGATTTAATGGCCCCGCCTAAGAGTGTTAGAACTAAAAGTGGTGAAATGTTTAAAGTTTTTACGCCATTTAAAAAGGCATGGTTAAAGCAGTATGAGCAAAGCCATGTTTTTATACCAAGTTGGCCTAAACCAGCATTAAATCAAGCACCAAGCTGGCATGTTCCTGATTGCTTACACAGTGATGGTCGCTCACAGAAGTGGCCTGTAGATGATGATGCGATTGCATCTGTTGCGGCTCATTTTGTAGAGAGTAAATGTCAAGATTACAAATCAGTAAGAGATATTCCAAGCATAAAAGGCACTTCAGGGTTGAGCCCGTATTTAGCTCTAGGAATATTGTCTGTAAAGCAACTACTTGCTCAACTTCAGCTTAATTACCCTGATATATTACATACAACAGAGCAGCCTGAATTTTGTTGGGTAAATGAACTTATTTGGCGCGAGTTTTACCGTCATTTAATCATCGAGTTTGCTGATTTATGTAAGCATCATAACTTCAATGCCAAATACAATGCAGTTGCTTGGCGATATGACAAGCAACAGTTCCACGCATGGTGTGAAGGAAAAACGGGTTACCCACTCGTTGACGCAGCAATGCGTCAGTTAAATCAAACAGGGTGGATGCACAATCGTTTACGGATGGTGGTTGCAAGCTTTTTGACTAAACATTTATTAATAGATTGGCGCTGGGGTGAAAAGTACTTTATGCAACAACTCATAGATGGAGATTTTGCGAGTAACAATGGCGGTTGGCAATGGGCTGCAAGTACTGGCTGTGATGCACAGCCCTATTTTCGGATATTTAACCCTATAACTCAAAGCAAAAAGTTTGATCCGCAAGGAGATTTTATTCGTAAGTATATACCTGAGTTGGAGAGTGTACCAATTAAATATTTGCACTTTCCTCATGACTATTTGGCTACGACTCAAAGTACTCATTACGTGTCACCGATTGTTGACCATAAAGAGGCAAGAGAGCGGGCTTTAGCAGCATTCAAGGTTTAATAAATGCATCACATAACTGCTCGTTTTATAGATATGTATAATCAACTTAACGCAGATAATTTGGCGCTTTTGCAACAGGTATATCACCGAGATATTCATTTTGTTGACCCCCTGCATGATGTTAAGGGCATAGGTGCACTTGAATCTTATTTTGCAAATATGTACGCCAATGTTAGCGCTATTGAATTTAACATTATTGAAACATACGATATTGAAGATCAAGGTTTCGTTTATTGGGAAATGCATTTTAACCATAAGAAGCTGAACCGTGGGAAAGATATTCAAGTGAATGGCCACAGCCACCTCAAATTTAGCGATGATAAAATAATTTATCAACAAGATCACTTTGATGCTGCTGCAATGTTGTACAGAAATATTCCGGTACTTGGCCATTTAATTCGTTTTATCGATAGGCGAGCGGTGAAATAATGAAAAATATCCTCATAACTGGTGCAACCTCAGGAATAGGGCGAGGACTTGCTGAGTACTACGCAAAAGAGCATACGGTTTATGCTTGTGGTCGAAATGAAGACGCCCTTAATGAGCTTGCAACATTCAACAACATTAACCCTGTCAAACTCGATGTGACTGATATTGGTTCAATCAGCACTGCATGTGAGCATATTGAAAAGTTAGATATTTTAGTGCTTAATGCGGGCAACTGCGAATACATTGATGATGCCAAACATTTTGACAGTGCGTTGTTTAAACGTGTTATAGATGTCAACTTACTTGCGTTGGCATATTGTTTAGAGGTTTTATTGCCAAAAGTATCTTCTGGCGGTCAGTTAGTCATTGTCAGTTCAAGTGCTGCATTTTTGCCTTTACCGCGAGCACAAGCTTATGGAACTTCAAAAGCGGCAGCCACCTACTTAGCAAAGTCATTGGCTACAGATTTAGCAGACATTGATGTAAGTGTTGTTCATCCAGGCTTTGTAAAAACCCCATTGACCGATAAAAACGATTTCCCAATGCCGCTTGCTGTAACTGTTGAACAAGCAACCATTGCTATCAGCCAAGGGATTGCAAAACGCCATAAAGATATACACTTTCCCAAACGCTTTACCTTCATTCTTAAATTTATACAGCTGTTGCCTTTTGGCGTCTGGCAATTTTTATCTAAAGGAATTAAACGTTGAAAAGAATAGCAATCATAGGTTCTGGTATTTCTGGTATGACAGCAGCCTATTTATTGAGCGATAAATATCAGGTGACGGTGTTTGAGAAAAATGATTATATCGGTGGCCACACCGCCACTGTAGATGTTGAACTGGATGGGCAACAATATGCGGTAGACACTGGCTTTATTGTTTTTAATGATAGAACATATCCTAAGTTCGAGAAATTACTAGCCAAACTTGGTATTAATCGACAACCCACTCAAATGAGTTTTAGCGTTAAAAATTCTCAAACTGGTTTTGAATACAATGGACATACGCTAACTACATTGTTTGCTCAAAAACGTAATCTATTACGCCCCAAATTTTGGCGGTTACTTTATGACATTGTTAGATTTAATAAAATGTGTAAAGCAATGTATGACAGCCAAGACTACTCACACTGTAAAACGCTTGGAGAATTACTCTCGCAACATCACTTTAATGACTTTTTTAAATTGCATTACATTTTACCTATGGGTGCGGCAATTTGGTCAACGAGCATTAAAGAAATGGCTCAGTTTGAAGTCGAGTTTTTTATCAAGTTTTTCTACAATCATGGCTTGTTAGATATCACCAACCGCCCGCAGTGGTATGTGATACCAGGTGGTTCGCGTGAGTACATCAGCCCGCTGATTGAGAAGTTTAAGGACAATATTAAGCTCAATGCCGATATTAGCAAGGTCGTTCGCGATGATAAAAGTGCGAAAGTTGTTATGCGTAGTGGCGAAAGCTTAGATTTTGATAAGGTTGTATTTGCATGCCACTCCGACCAAGCCCTCGCGCTCATAGACAACCCCAGTGAGGACGAACTATCTGTACTTGGTGCAATTGCATATACTGCCAATTCTGTCATCTTGCATACAGATCAAAGCATACTACCTAAAAGGCCTGCGGCTTGGGCTAGTTGGAATTATCTATTAGACAAACATACCGACAAAGCAGCCGTAGTCACCTATCAAATGAATATATTACAAGGCCTAAGTAGCCCTAAACCTTTTTGCGTCACCTTAAATCATGACGAAGGTATAGACGAAAGCCAAATTTTACGCCGTTTTACCTACCATCACCCGGTATTTAACCGCAATAGTATTGCTGCACAGCAGCGCAAGCCACTTTTAGATGGTAAGCATCATAGCTATTTTTGCGGTGCTTACTGGTTCAATGGTTTTCATGAAGACGGCGTTCGCAGTGCAGTAGATGTAGCAAAACAGTTAGGAATAGAGTTTTGAGTCAACCACTCAACAGCGCACTTTATATAGGTGATATTCGACATAAACGTTATTTACCAACAGAGCACAAGTTTAAATACCCGCTTTATATGGCATGGATAGATTTAGACGAAATAAACCAATTGAATGGTATTCATCCGTTATTTGGCACCAAAGGGTTTAAGCTACTTAGCTTCAAACAGCAAGACTATCTTACTAATTATAAAGGTAATTTGCATGAGCGTGCCATAGCAGCTAGTCTTGAGTTAGGTTGGAGTGGAAACATCAGTAAAGTAATGATGCTCTGTCAGATGCGCTGTCTAGGGGTCTATTTTAGCCCTGTTAACTTTTATTTTTTTGCTGATGATAATGGGCAATTTCAGCATATGATTGCTGAAGTAAGTAATACGCCTTGGAACGAACGACACTGTTATTTGGTAAAATTGCATCAAAAAGTGAACTTTAAGAAAAGCTTTTCCGTATCTCCATTTATGGATTTAAATATGCATTACCACTGGACAGTTAAAATGGCTGGTCGTATAGCATTGATACACATAGAAAATAAATCCGAAGAGACACTTTTGTTTGATGCAACTTTAAGGCTAAAAAAAGAGGCGCTGGCAAAAGGTAATGTATCTACTTTGTTAAAACGATTTCCTGCCATGACTTTGACTATTTTTAAAAGTATTTATTGGCAAGCATTAAAGTTATTCGTAAAAAAAGTTCCTTTTATTGGGCACTCGGGGCATTAATATGGAAAATACATCTTCAATTGAAAGTCAGTTACCTTTATCTTGGTCAGAAAAGTTTTTTAGTAAATTGGTCTTTTCTGCATTTGATAGCATTGAAACGGGCCACTTAACTGTACTCATGGCGCAGCAAAGGCATGAATTTGGACAGCGCGACAGCGAGTTGTCATGCACTATTACTGTTGTTGATAGTGCAATGTTCAAGTTATTTGCATTAGGGGGGAGTACAGGTGCAGGAGAGGCTTACATAGAAGGTTATTGGCGTTGCTCCAACCTTACTGCGTTAATTGAAATTTTTGCTCAAAATCAAGCTCAACTAGATGCATTTGAACGTAAGTTTGCTTTTATCACGGGGTTTGTTAACAAGTTAAAACACCTTAAAAATAAAAACTCAAAGCACGGCTCAAAAAAGAATATTGTTGCCCACTATGACATTGGTAATGATCTTTATAGCTCGTTTTTAAGTGACGAAATGCTATATTCGAGCGCTGTCTATCCCACTGCAGATAGCACTCTAGAACAAGCTCAACAGCACAAATTAAAAACTATCTGTCATCAAATCGACCTACAACCGAATGATACGGTAATAGAAATTGGTACAGGGTGGGGCGCTTTTGCAATATACGCGGCGCAAAATTTTGGATGCCACGTCACAACAACGACTATATCTGATGAACAGTATGAATATGTTTCTAATAAAATTAGAACACTAGACCTTGAAGACAAAGTAATGCTGCTTAAAAAAGATTACAGAGATTTAGAAGGACGTTATGACAAACTAGTATCGATTGAAATGATTGAAGCCGTCGGACATGACTATTTACCAAGCTTTTTTAAAAAATGCGATTCGCTATTAAAAGACGATGGTGCAATGCTGATCCAAGCCATTACGATTGCTTGTCAACGCTATGCTCATTACCTGAAACAATCAGATTTTATTCAACAGTATATATTTCCTGGGGGTTGTTTGCCGTCAATCACTGAGCTGAATAAGCAAATCTGTGCAAACACATCAATGGTAGTTCACAATATCAATGATATTGGATTGCATTATGCAAGAACGCTTAACGATTGGTATATGCGTTTCAAACAGGCTTGGCCGCAGTTGGATCATAACAAATTTGATCAACGTTTTTATCGCCTTTGGGAATTTTACTTATGCTACTGCGAAGGTGCCTTTAAGCAGCGCGCTACAAGCACCATCCACTTAGTAGCAAGGAAGCCTCGTTATGTATCGTCACGCTGCAACAATACGCTTAGTTATTAATTTTGCGCTGTTTCAGCTTTGCTGGTTATTAGCATTTTTTTTCCAAGCCCAAGCTGTGTGGGCTATGCTATTAATTTGCATAGCTTTATTATTCTCCCATGAAAAGTATTTGAAGCAATTACCGCTACTTGCAGCTTGTTTGCCAATAGGTATAGGGCTTGAAGTTTTTGCAAGTTATAGCAGCCTGATAGTTCATCCACAAGGTACGGTGCCGGGTTGGCTAATTATTTTGTGGATTGCGTTTATTTTAACGTTTGATAGCTCTTTAAAACGCCTGTTTACTTTGCCGAAATACCTAGGAACAGTGGTTTTTGCTCTATTCGCTCCAATAAGCTATATAACTGCTGCTAACTTCGGTATTTTCGACATTATAATGTCAATTGAGACATTTTATCTTGCCTTTAGTATGCTGTGGCTGATTTGTACTTTATTTATTATCAGAATTTATGATTGGTTATTAATCAAAAGCTAATTTATCACTGTTAAGGTATTGCGAAAAGTACAAACGCTTGCTAGTTTGTAGATGCTTGGTTAGTGTTACGCAAAAGCGTCATGAAAGCGCGCCATTCCTTGCTTTTATTAATTTTTGGCTAAATTTTTCAGGAAATGGTTGCACATCTAATCAAAATGCATAAACATAGATTTTGCTTAGGCAAAATATAAAATGAATAGGAATCTAATAATGAATAAAGCTCAACTAGTTGAAAAGATGGCAGCAGATGCTGAAATTTCTAAAGCGGCAGCAGCTCGCGCCCTTGAAGCATTTACTGGTGCTGTAACCACGTCTTTGAAAGACGGTGATTCTGTTGCACTGGTTGGTTTTGGTACATTCTCAGTTAAAGAGCGTGCGGCACGTACTGGCCGTAACCCACAAACAGGTGCTGAAATCCAAATCGCAGCGGCGAATATCCCAAGCTTTAAAGCTGGTAAAGGTTTAAAAGACCAAGTTAATCCTTAATCCGATTATATAGTTTAAACAACAAAGGGACTGATATGGTCCCTTTGTTTTATACTAACCTTATCAAAACACTGTCTATGTTAGCCTTTTAATGCTTTATCTCCTCGACCAATGCCTACTGCGCCAGATCGAACAAGTTCAATAATGTCACTTTCATGTCTTAGCATGTCTAAAAACGACTCTAATCGCTCAGCATTGCTCAATAGCTGCAATGTATAGCTCTGCTTACCCATATCTATAACCGAGCCTTGATATACGTCTGCGATACGCGTAACAGCAGCTCGTGTGGCTTCGTCTTTCGCAAACACTTTAACTAATAGTAGTTCTCTTTCTATGTGTGGCACTTCCGTCAAATCAATGATTTTAAGTACATCGACCAACTTGTTCACTTGCTTTGTAATTTGCTCAACTACTCGGTCATCACCATGCGTAGTAATAGTAATACGCGATAACGTGTTATCTGCAGTCGTACCAACAGTCAAGCTATCTATGTTATAAGCGCGCTGTGAGAATAGTCCTACTATACGTGACAAAGAACCAGGTTCATTTTCTAATAAAATACTTAAAATTCTGCGCATTATGCTTTTACTCCCTTTTTAAGCCACATCTCGTCAATTGCGCCCAGTTTAATTTGCATTGGATACACATGTTCATTTTCATCTACAAGAATGTCTAAAAAGACTAACCTGTCGGTGATTGAAAACGCTTTTTCTAATGCTGCGTCTAATTGATCTGGATGATCGACTCTTATACCAATGTGTCCGTAACTCTCTGCCAGAGCAACAAAGTCAGGTAAAGATTCCATGTATGAACTTGCATGTCTGCCGTCATACATCATATCTTGCCACTGCCTTACCATCCCTAAAGAACGATTGTTCAGCGAAACAATTTTTACCGCCAAGCCATACTGTAAACAGGTAGACAATTCTTGAATATTCATTTGAATAGAACCATCACCTGTTACACATACAACATGATGATCAGGGTATGCCAACTTTACGCCCATCGCAGCTGGTAAACCAAACCCCATCGTGCCTAAACCCCCAGAGTTTATCCATTGTCTTGGGTTTTTAAACGGGTAGTATTGCGCGGCAAACATCTGGTGTTGTCCAACATCAGAGCTAACATAGGCATCACCATTGGTAACTTCATACACTTTTTCAATGACTGTTTGAGGCTTAATAACATCAGTGCCCATATCGTATGATAAGCATTGCTGTTCTCGCCATTGGGTAATTTGCTGCCACCATGCTTCTTGTGCACTTCTATCGATACGACTGCTACTGTTATCTATAGCTACCTGTAATTGGCTTAGTACCGTCGATAAGCATCCAACTACTGGAATATGGGCCTTAATAGTTTTTGAAATAGAAGTAGGGTCAACATCAACATGCACAATTGTCGCATCTGGACAAAATTTTCTAACGTTATTAGTAACTCGGTCATCAAAACGAGCTCCCAATGCCAAGATAACATCGGCCTTAGACATCGCTTTGTTGGCTTCTAAGCTGCCATGCATCCCCAACATACCTATAAAATTAGGGTGTGTTCCGCTAATGCCTCCCAAACCCATTAAAGTGTTTGTAATAGGGGCATTTAATGTTTCAACTAACTCAGTAAGTTGCGCTGATGTATCAGATAAAACAATGCCACCACCTGAGTAAATAACCAGACGCTGAGCACCAAGAATTGCTTCGACCGCTTTTTTAATTTGTTTTGGGTGGCCTTTGCTACTTGGATTGTATGTACGCATATCGACTTTGTCAGGCATAGTGTAGTTAAATTTGAGCTGTGGGTTTAGAATATCTTTTGGTAACTCAACCACCACAGGCCCTGGTCGACCAGTACTGGCGAGGTAAAATGCTTTAGCTAGCACTGTTGGGATTTGCTGTGCATCCCGACAATTAAAACTATGTTTTACTATGGGCCTTGAACAGCCAACAATATCCGTTTCTTGAAATGCATCATCGCCAATAAGGTTTGACGGTACTTGGCCTGATAGCACTACCATGGGAATAGAGTCCATATAGGCTGTCGCTATACCAGTTACACAGTTTGTAGCACCAGGACCTGACGTGGCGAGCACAACACCGACGTTGCCTGTAGCGCGTGCATAGCCATCCGCCATATGCGTTGCAGCTTGCTCATGGCGAACTAAAATATGCTCAATCTCACTTTGTTGAAAAAGGGCATCATATAAATCTAAAACAGACCCTCCTGGATAGCCAAATATATACTCAACTTTTAAAGCTGCAAGTGCTTTTACAACAAGCTCGGAGCCATTAAATTGCTTTTTATTCATCCTCATTCCTCAGTATTGTCTTTACCTGTAGGTTATTTTTTCCAAAAAAAAACCCCGCAAGTTGCGGGGTTAAAGCGTAAATTTGCTCAACACGGCCCCGCTGGACTCAAAGATAAGACCAGGACTTGCACATGTAGATTAGATAAAATACGTTTCATTTTTGGTTTACTGTTAATTTATTTTTATTTACGAGCTTTATTAAATGTCGTTTTGATACTTATGTCAAGTGGAGTTAGCAGTATGCGCATAAAAATCGCATTTTATAAATATATTTAGGATTTCTATAGTATTTATAAATAGATGTTATGGGTATGGGAATTAAATATGCAGAATCAAGTGGGTCTATTATAAACCAGGCATACTACTGTGCCTGTAAAGAGGACTAGCAATTGCTAGTCCTCTTTATCGATTTACAAACGTTCAATCACGGCCTGTGTGAAATCAGTTGTACCATGATTACCACCTAAGTCACGGGTAGTACGATCACCAGTTTTGATAACATCAGCCACTGCACTTCTAATACGTTCTGCTGTTTCACCCATTTCTAGGTACTCAAGCATTTGAATTGATGCTAAGATCACAGAAGTTGGGTTAGCAAGGTTCTTACCCGCAATATCAGGAGCACTACCGTGAACCGCTTCAAAAATAGCTGCGTTCTCACCAATGTTTGCACCCGGTGCCATACCTAAACCACCAACAAGACCTGCACACAGATCAGATAGAATGTCACCGAAAAGGTTTGTTGTAACAATTACATCAAACTCTTCTGGGGTCATTACTAATTTCATACAGGTTGCATCTACAATCATCTCGGCAGATTCAATGTCTGGATAACGCTCGCCCACTTCACGCGCTACTTTCAAGAACAAACCTGAGGTTGATTTCAAAATATTTGCTTTATGAACTGCGGTAACCTTCTTACGGCCTTCACGGGTTGCTAATTCATACGCAAAAGTTACGATTTTTTCAGCGCCTTCGCGTGTAATTTTTGACATAGCTTCGGCTTCATTGCCGTCATCCGACACAACCTGACCTAAACCAGAGTACATACCCTGTGTGTTTTCACGTACAGTGATGATATCAATGTCATCATAGCGCGCTTTAGTGCCTTCAAATGACTTTACAGGGCGAACGTTTGCGTAAAGCCCAAACTGTTTGCGCAATGTTACATTAATAGAAGTAAAACCTTCACCTACCGGAGTTGTTAAAGGACCTTTTAAAGTAATCTTGTTTTTTTCAATCACTTCTAGAGTATCTTTAGGAAGTAGCTCACCAGTTTTTTCTAGTGCTGCAAGACCTGCATCTACGAACTCATAGTCGAAATCACACCCTGCTGCATTTAAAATTTCAATTGCAGAGTCGATGATGCTAGGACCTATGCCGTCGCCTTTAATTACGGTAATGGTTTGCTTTGCCATTCTGGTTTTTCCTTTATCAAAAGTATTTGTTACACCATACCCAATGGGCACTACTGAGAAGTTTAGTAAACAAAAAGGGAAGGTGTGTGTTCGCTTGAAAATTTAAGCGCGTTTTATAACAATTTATGCGTACTTATACCAGCAAGGAATTAAAATAAACCATAAATGGTATTTATGCCTAGTATCAACTCTATTTATTATGTAAATAGCAAACGCAGTTAGCCATCCTCATTATGCTTATGGCTAATCAATACAACAGCTTGGGCTATGAGCAAGAAAAGCATCACAGAAACTTGCAAGAGACTGCCATTGCATCTTTTGAAGTACATCTTCTAATAGCTGTTTTTGCCATGCACTAATAGTTTGCGATTCACCTAATGTATAAATAGCCAGCAACTTAATTGCTATTATATGTCGAGCATCTTCACTTAAAGTTTGCTTATCCTTAGCTTCAGTTTCTAGAAAAGCTTGATGCGTGTCAGAGTATTTAAAGTAAGTTTCAATGTATGATGTTAATTTAGCTTCACTCAATCGTCCAAAACCAAATAAATGTGCAATCGATATACCTTTGTCTTCGACTTCTTCTGTACAAGGTATAACACGTCGCATAACTGAAGTACTATGCTGATAAAGAATAAAGTAAATTGCTGCTGTAAAGGGGCTTAATAACCTTTCAAACTGTTCGCCTTGGGCATGGCTTAATAGAACCATAATTACTTTATTAATATGATTATATTTGTGCCACACATCATTGGCAAAAGGGTGATGAAGTTCAGAAATTAACGTCTCCAATAGCACCCGTTGGCAAAGTAGCCCCGCGATATCTAAACCAACCATTGTTAAACAATGGCGAACTGTCGTTGCTTTTTGGCCCTGACGATTATATTGCCTCGCTGCTACTTGCAGCGCTAGTTTAATCTGTGAAAATGGCATAATCGCTTTTTCTATTGCCTTAAATTCTAAAAATTGATGTTTCCCCAAGTCAGAAATTGCTTGCCAAATATCCGCTTGCAGGTGCTCTGACGTGATTGGTTCAGGCATTTGCTCATTAAACCATATTGAATAAAGCAAAGTTTTATCAGATGTAGAAATGGGTTGATAAAGTGGCGTAAAACGCTTGTTTGTTTTAATCATACCGACTGCGCGGTTATTATCTAACAACACCAACAAATGGCCATTATGGGTTGCAGATAAAATTAACGCACTTTGTCCCTTATATTTAACTAAGGAACCACCAGGGTATAAAACAATTTGCTTAGCAAGGGCTGATAATGATAGTTGTGCAAATTCATTATGAGTGCCAAGGTATAGTGACTTGATTGCTTGTACAATGGTAAAAGTTTTGACATTCGGTCTAGGTGTAATTGCTTTGGCTATTCGCTTTGCCAATGTGACCAAGATACTTGTATTATCATACAAAGGGAGTGCTTTTTGGCCTGTGATTGCTGTACTATATTTGTCGAGTCGAGACAAAATGCGCTGCATTTGCCCTTGTGGTACATTGGCGCTATCTAGCATTTTAAGAACAAATTGATGACGTAACTGGACTAACTTGCTCTCTTGTTTACTTAACACCGCAGAGCGAGCAATTTTATTGGTTTCATTAGAGCAACACAAATAGTCACTCAAGGCTGCAATCACAAGCTCTTCAGTAAACATCTCGTTATATCCATTCGCATAGCAGAATGCGCAAACTAATATACATTGGTTAACTGTTAAATTTGTTGTGTAGCCATAATCTGCCGCATAAAACTGTAAGTGTGCATGCATTGCATTAGGCTGTGTTTGATAACACAAAACAAAACGTTCAGCTAATTGAGTCAGGGTAGGGTAAATCGCTGACCACTTTTGTTTGTTGTAATATAATCTCAGCGCTTGATGAGTATGTTCAAATAAACGTTTTAGGTGTGTTGGGTTAGGCTTGAAGTCTGACATAGCTACAATGCCTTTTCATAAGCCACGTTTGCTGCAGGCCCCCATAAAATAAGTTTGCCGTTTTCAAACAACAAGCCTGTGCACTCATCTTGTGTCGTGATCCCATCAGGTTTAACTAACTGAGTACGGTAATAAACAATCTGCAACATTTTATTTGGTTGTTTCTTTACGTAAGTAAGGTCTGGACTTCCAAGCGTTTCTAATACTTGGTCGATTTGCACGCTCTGTTCTGGCTTGAATTTATTGATATATCGATTATTAAATGCTTCTCGGTCTTGCCAAATCATAGCTTGCGGGTCGTCTTTATAAAAATTAATGACTAACATCACGATTGCCGCATAAACAGCTAGGCCTAAAATAATATACTGTAATACTTTTTTGATCATAAAAAACTCACCTTAACACCGTGTGAGAGTATAACAGAGCATAGACTGAGACAAATGAAGATGCGACTAAACCATATCATGGTGATTAAGCCGTAACTGTTTCATGTTAAACCCAAGGTGTATATCTTTTCGCAAAGTAACCAACTGCTTGCTAATAACATAATCATCCATGCCAATAGTGAGTTTCTTTTTGATGGCTGGTTTGCAATTGGGGTCATCAATTGCAACTGCGATATCGCGATAGCCGTTTATAAGTTGGCATGCCGATTTTTGTCCAATTCCAGCGACTCCAGGGATATCATTGGTTTTATCACCAGCAAGCGCCCAAAAGTCTATGAGTTGGTGTTTATTAACACCAAATCGTTCAATGATGTAATTATCAGTCAGCCAATCTCGTTTGAAGTAATCATAAATAGTAATGTTATTACTCAATAAAGGGTAAAACCCTTTATCAGTTGACACGATAACAGACTGAACTGCGGCGTCACTGGCCTTGCAGGCTAATGTTGCAATCACGTCATCCGCTTCATCTTGCTCAGGTTTATATACGGTGATCCCTTGTTCAACAAAAGCCTGTGAAATAAACTCCAGATTATTTGCCAACTGCTCGGGCATAGGTTTACGGCTATGTTTGTACTTAGCATAAAAATGATAGCGCCAGCTTTTTTGACCATCAAAAACGGCAATTGCATGGCTTGCATCAGTTAAAGACAATAACTTCTTTGTTGCGTGACTAACTCGGCTTTTACAAGATATTAGAGTTTGCTGCGCGCTTCGGTGATTTTGCTGCTCATCAACAGCATAGATGCGCCGAATCAAATTCAGCGCATCTATTAATACTATTTTTGCTTTCATGCTTTTATTTGGTAGCAAGGCACATATTTACTGCCTGGCAGTTTCATTCGGCCTTGTTCAACAAACGCGCGCAACAGTTTATCCATATCTTTCATCAAAGACGTGTCACCACTGAGGGTGTATGGACCATGTTGTTTAATTGCTTGAATACCTTCATCTTTAACATTACCGGCAACAATACCAGAAAATGCACGACGTAGATTAGCTGCCAGCTGTTGAGTAGGTTGAGACAGGTGTAAGTCTAACGCTGCCATGTTTTCATGAGTTGGAGCGAAAGGCATTTGAAATTCATTATCGATTTTTAATGTCCAATTAAAATAATATGCGTCACCTTGCGCTTTGCGATACTCTCTTACCTCTTTCATACCGATTTTCAATTTTTGAGCAACCAAAGCTGGGTCATCAACAATTACTTCAAATTTACCTAATGCAGCCTCTCCAAGCGTACTTTTTACAAACATACAGATCTCTTCAAAGTACTGCGCAGATTCCTTTGGGCCTGTCAAAATAACAGGTAGGCACTGCTTTTGGTTATCCGGGTGCAACAAAATACCTAACAAATAGAGTAGCTCTTCGGCTGTTCCTGCTCCCCCTGGAAAAATGATAATGCCATGAGCGGTACGAACAAACGCTTCAAGGCGTTTTTCTATATCTGGCAGTATCACCAGTTCATTTACAATAGGATTGGGCGGCTCAGCAGCGATTATACTTGGTTCGGTCAGCCCCAAATAACGATTACTGCTAATTCGTTGTTTTGCATGACCAATTGTTGCGCCCTTCATTGGCCCCTTCATCGCGCCAGGCCCACAGCCGGTGCAAATATTTAAGCCACGTAAACCAAGTTGATAGCCAACCTCTTTGGTATATCTATATTCAACTTCATTTATCGAATGGCCGCCCCAACACGTAACAATATTGGGGTCGCAATTAACTTCCAAAGCATCTGCGTTACGTAGCATATCAAAGACCATGTGGGTTATCTCCCGAGGGGTGTTGATCTGCTCTTGATGACGTTGGCAAATAAATAATATATCTCTAATAACTGAAAAAATATGCTCATGAATACCAAGAATAATTTCGTTATCTACAAACGCTGTTTCAGGTGGGTTTGTCAGTTCAATCTTAATTCCGCGTTCACGAGCAATCAACTTTATATCAAAATCGTGGTACTTATTATAAATTTCTGAACTGGAGTCGGTGTGACTGCCAACATTCAATACAGCCAAAGCACAATTTCTAAATAGTCTATACCGCTCACTATTTGACGATTGTTCAAGTAAATCTACCTCAAGTTGAGATAGTAGGTTTAGTACACCAGTCGGGTTTAACTGTACTTGCATAGGCATTCTCCTTGTTATTCACGAAGGCATAGCCGGTCTCTACCACTATTTTTTGCCTCGTAAAGAGCGCTATCAGCCCTATCAAATGCTGAAAGCGGTGTATCACCTTCTTTAAACTGTGTTGCGCCTAAAGATATGGTGATTTGTACTTGCGTCTCTTTAAACTTAAAAGGGATCGACTTAATTGCATTACGTAACTTTTCTAATGCAGGCTTTGCATGTTGAACATTCATTCCAGGCATCAGTACTACAAACTCTTCACCACCATAACGGGCTATAAAATCAGTTTTCCTGATTGACTTTTTCAATGCTCTGGCAATAACTTGTAGTGTTTTATCACCTGCACTATGACCATATTTATCATTAATTGACTTAAAGTGATCTACATCAATAACGACTAAGGTCATATCACCTTTATTCACTCCAAATAGATGAAACTCTTGATTAAATCTATCATCAAATGCAGAGCGATTAGGTAATTTTGTTAATCCATCTAATAAACTTTTAAAACGCTGTTCAGATAAGCGCTTTTTATATGTATTAACTTTTGTTTCTAATATATTTATACGGTCGTTAATTTTATTAAAATTTTCATATAGCGCTTGTTTATCAAGGCTTTCTATTCGTTCTCGTTCGATCAAATCCTGACTGAGTAACTTTAGTTCATCATCAACCAAACTCTTAAGCTCACTAATTGATGTCGCCTTTTGCGTGCGTGAATTGAGGCTTTGAATTTTTGATTCTATCTGTTTGTTTAAATTAGTGATTTTCTTATTAACACTTTGTGAGTGTTGGGTTGTTGCTACAATTGAACTGTTTAGTTCTTCTAGAGTTTGGTTTAAAGAAACTAAAAAACCTTGTGCAGATTGTCTCTCTCGGCTGATACTTTTAACAATCACTTTTATAATATTTAAAGCTGAATTTAGCAGCGAGTCAACGCCATCACTTAAGTTAATGTCGTCTTTTATTACCTTAACTTCTTGCGACACATCTTCGTCAAAAGTTAGTTCATTGGCTAAATTCATCAACTCATTAGCAATTTCTGGCGCTTGGAGTGCACTTGCATCATCATCACTTGCGGATTGAGTTTTTAAAACTTTTAACTGTAACGCCTTTTGGTAGATGTCAGAGAGTTTTTCTATTACTGGAATATAATCATTAGCTGCATTGATATTACTGAGTTCGTTGTCTAGCAAAAAGCGCAGTTTTCTTCGTCCATCGTCAGGTAAGCCTTTTATTTTTTGTAGTTGCTTTCCTGCTTGAGTAATACTCTGTTGCAATGCACGGCTATTGGCAGAATTTGTTGCTTCTTGATGCTTGAGTGTTTCACTCATGCTTTCTATTAAGGGTTCAAAAGCTTCAAAATCCATACCTTTTTGTAAAGCGCTGCGAAATTTAGCCAGCTGGTTATCCAGCGCCACATCTTGGCCCTTACAGCTTAAAGATAGCTTTACTGCAAAGTTAGACAATACATCTACTTGATGTTTACGCGCTGTTTCAAGTGCTTTACGAGCTTTGATAGTTTGGTCTAGTTTTTTTTCTAGCAGCGCTGAGTTTTTAGTTACCAATATTAACTACTTCCATCATCACAATGTTTTAACCTAAGTTTACATCAATTATCTATTTTTGTTCATGAATTTTGTATCAGCTACTTTTAAAAAACGCCCAGCCCATTCACCGAGTTTTTTAGACAAGGTTTTGGGTTTTGTTATGCTCTTTGCAATTTTTTTAATCGTGGTCATATAATGAACGTCAAAAACTTACTCTTACCGCTTAGCTTGCTATCGTTAAGTGCGCTGGCAGAAGTTGAATATAAACTTGTTATTGAGCAGAGTGAGCATCACTTGGGTAATGTCTCTGTGATATTTCCAAAGTCAGCTCAAGCTCATCTAGACATTAAACTACCAGATTGGCGCACCGGACGCTATGAAGTGTTAAATTTAGCAAATGGTATTCGCTACTTTGATGCGACAGATCATAATGGTGACGTGCTAAACTGGGAAAAAATTGATAAAAGTACCTGGCGGGTACATTTAGATAACCCAACACAGGTGCAAGTGGGTTATCAAGTTTACGCAAATGAATTAGGTAAACGGGCTCGTCATATTGATGATAGTCACGCATTTATTGACGCGTCAGGTTTTTTTATGTTTTCTGAGTCCTTCCGCCAAGAGCCTGTGACTGTTGACCTCGACGTGCCCGCTCAGTGGCGTTCTGTCTCGGGTATGGACTTTGCACATGATGAGCACAGTTTTAAGGCGAAAGATTACGATACGTTAGTAGACTCACCAATTGAAACAGGCATTAATGAACTACACAAGTTTAAAGTCGATGAACGTGATTATGAATTAGTGATTTGGGGGCAGGGGAATTACAGTGTCGACCAAATGTTATTGGACTTAAAGAGGCTAGTTAAAACAGGTTCACTGATTTGGCATGACTACCCTTACCAGCGTTATGTATTTATGGTGCATGCAACCAGTGGCGCACGCGGTGCAACAGAGCATATAAACTCAACAATTATACAAAGACATCGAGACACATTTGCAAAACGAGAGGATTATGTTAGCTTCATTTCTACCGCAGCTCACGAGTTTATCCATACTTGGAATGTAAAAGCTTATCGTCCTGCAGGGTTAGTACCCTATGATTATACAAACCCAAATTACAGTGATCTGCTTTGGCTATCAGAGGGGTCAACAAGCTATTTAGAAGACTATTTATTGCTCAGTGCGGGGATCACCAATTATCAAGAGTTTTTTACCAACCTAACCCATACTCTCAATAAGCATTTGGCAACGCCAGGCAGACAGGTGCAGTCTGTAGCTGAATCAAGCTTTGATAAATGGATTAACAAAGGTGGTGATCATGGTAAAAACTACAGTACTAATATCTATCAAGAAGGTGCTATGGTGTCTTTAGCATTAGATATTGATTTGCTCGCACACAGTAACGGTGAAGTCAGCTATAAAGATGTACATAGCCAACTTTATAAACAGTTTCAACTGCCAAAGTCTTTTACAAGTAATGATGTCAAAAACATACTAAGAAACATATCAGGTCGTGATTACAGCCAATGGTGGGAGCAGCATATTAATTCACCACTAGCATTAGATATCGATGTACTTCTTGAGCATGTTGGTCTTGAATTTTCACGCCCTGCAAATGCAAAGCCAATTGCTAGTTTAGACCTAATTACAAAAAACGAAGGTCAGGTACTCATTATTGAGCATGTTGCTCGAAGTAGTTCGGCTTGGCAAGCAGGTTTAACTATTGCTGACAAGATTGTAGCATTCAATGATCATCATGTAAGAGACAATTTAAATGACTCTCTAGCTTACTTCAAAGGGGGTGATAAAGTAAAAGTAGACTTCATTCGCCGCGACAAACTCATGAGCACCTATGTGGTGTTGGATAGTGATTTTGATAAGCGAAAAAAAGTACGTGCAATCGCATTACCAAACGCCTCACAGCAAAAACTATTTAAAGCGTGGGCTGGAATTGCGCATCCGTTTGCTAATTAATTGATATTAAATAGTTTAACTGTGATGTGCAGTTAACTAAGGACTGTTGAACTTTGCTGTGTATTTTCACAGCAGTCATTCGGGTATTTTCCCAAGGTTGAATCTGCATTCATAGTTATGACATGTAAGTCAGGTGATATCATGGAAAATACCCCCAATGGACAGCCCAAAGTGGCCAACCAGAGGCTTACACGGCACTTTCATGGGCTATTAACATAGATTATTATGTAACATAGCTCATTTTTGTAATGAAAGCCTTTGATTTGAAAAAATTCATACTTCAAAGATCAACACGCACTCATATCAATTACATTAAATAAATGACCAGATATTGCGATTTTTAAATGCTGTTTATTTATCGTAAAGCGCTAGAGCTGCACCTGTGACATTTGTATATTCAACGATAGCAACGGGATAGAACCCTGTTTTACGCAGCGCTTTTGAAGTTGCACTGTTTGATGGACCTGCCCAAAAGTAACCTATGAATGGCTGCACCCACCCTGAAGCTGAACTTAACGCGCCTTTTAGTTGCGCTTGCTTTTCATTATTAGGTAGTAGCGTTTGTGGCAGTACATTGTCTCCAACACTATACAAAGGGGTTTGAGAACCAACTTTGCGTAAATAACTTAGCTCAACAATAGGTGTGTAGTCAGGTAAGTTACCTACTTGTAAGTCAACATAGTATTTACCAACCCAGTAGTTAATTTCGGCACGAGACTTCGGGTATCCCCAAATCTCTTTTCCAGCCTTTATCGCAAGTGGATTGTTTAGTTTTAGGTCTTGGTTGTACATCGCGTAATCTGACGGAAGACCTTGTTGTACATTCTTTGCATTCGCTTGCGCCATAATTTGTTGTGATGCAAGGAGGTATTGCATTTGTTCTAATTTAGTTGCACTTTTAGGTAAGCAGGGTAAAGACAATGAAGGGGCTATCTTACGTTTTACACCAATGGTGTTAACCGTTTCAGCATAAGCGCCGACAGGGCTTTTCGTTATATCTTGAAAGTAAAGTACGCCAATGCTTTGATTTGTGCCAACTCCGTCACAGCTAATTTCAATTGGCTCAAACTCGCTGTGGTTAATGAATTTTTTCGCTTGTTTTGTTTTTATAATGGATAAAAAAGCGGTGGTCAAATTGCCTTCAACATGAAATGGTACCGAGACGGTAGTGCCATCGCTTAACTGCTGGTATTCGGTTACAGGGAACTGTTCTTCGAGTTGTGTTGCATTTGCGAGCCCGCATACAAATATAGAAGTACTGAGAGCGGCAATCCGATAATAATGTACGTTATCATTCTTTATTCCTTATAGATGATTTATAGGTACTATTTTTGGTAAATCAAGGTAGCATGTTTTTATTTTGGGTCCAAGGTGGCTGAGAGAGAAATGCCAATACAAAGACAAAAAAACGCCGCTAAATAGCGGCATTTTTTAAGTTTATATATTTTATCTAACGGCCATCATAATGATACCTGGTAGTACAAAGAATGAACCAAGTACATAGCCAAGTGCCGCAGGTTTGTTATTGGCACCAATCTGCGCTAGTTTCTCAGCAAGGCGCAGAGGTAACTCTCTAAGCACAGGAGTTCCATAAATCAGTGCAACAGCAAATACGTTAAACATAACATGAACTAAGGCAATGGTAAGCGCCACTTCTGCTGCTGGGCCGGTAATTGATGTTGCCGCAAGTAATGCGGTAATAGTAGTACCAATATTAGCCCCTAACGTGAAAGGGTAAATTTGACGCGTTGTGAATACGCCACTTCCAGCAAGGGGTATCATTAAGCTTGTTGTTGTAGACGACGATTGCACCATGATAGTAACTGCAGCACCGGAACCAATACCCGCGATTGAGCCGCGACCAAGTGCGCCGTGTAAAATATCTTTAGCTTTACCTACCAATGCTTTTTTCAGTAGTTTACCAAGTGCTGTTACAGCAAATAAAATCAGGCCAATACCTGCAATTACCATTGCAACACCCAGCATTTGTCCTTCTAAGAACCCCAATGCGTCTTTTATCGTACCAACGGCAGGTTTTACTAATGGTTTAACAAAGTTATAGCTTTTCAGTGAAAGGTCTGCATCACCAACAAACATGTGTGACAGGTATTCAGCCAGTTTTTGTAAAAATCCAAACATGATTTCAAGTGGTAAGAAAATAGCGACTGCAAGCAGATTAAAAAAGTCATGAACAGTCGATGCTGCAAATGCTCTTTGGAACTCTTCTTTTGAGCGGATGTGTCCGATTGAAACTAAGGTATTTGTAATGGTTGTACCAATATTGGCACCCATGATCATTGGGATTGCAATGCTAATGGGTAATCCACCAGCGACTAAACCAACGATAACCGATGTAACGGTCGAAGATGATTGAACTAGGGCCGTTGCTAATGCACCTAAAATTAACGCTACAAAAGGGTTGGTTGCGAATGCGAAAATTTCTTTGGCGCCTTCACTGCCACCAGAAGCAATTTTAAAACCGCCACTCACGGTGCCAACAGCAACTAAAACAGAATAAACCAACAGGGCGATTGCTGCCCAGTTTAAAAACTTATAAAAGCCTGAATTTGCGGTATTACGCATATGTTTTCTCATTGGTTGCGCATCAAATTATTACAATTTGATGGTGTCTTTAAATTCAGATCGGATTTAAACATGCCTTTGTTACAGAAATATTTCAATGAGTCGGGATTTGGTTCGTTTTTTACAACATGGCGTGTATCTATGTACCTGTGCCAGTTCTCTTTGATTGAGTAATGAGTATGGCGTATATTATTATTAATGCCTTTGTGATTGATATCTTTCGATTATTTTTGTTTTTAAAATAATTCTCCCAGTGTTTGTTCCTTCTCTATTGTTACGCTTGCGAGTTATAGCGTATATATAAAAAGAATAGATGTGATGAAATAATTGTAATCTTCTTTATTATGTATGGCCAAGGTGACAAATTGGTGTAGGTTTCTCAACGTGACTCAATTCGGCAATTATTGATAAAACTGCTTGTGAAAAACCATGAAGGCGCTATTGTCGAGTAACTCAACTGCTAACTTGGTACTTTATCACTAGCTTGAGGGTTGGGCGTTAGTAAATTTTATTGTTTCTCCACAATTTCTCCATTTTCATTGTTTAATGTGGGCGCATATTAGGTAGCTCATGTAGATAAATGAAATTACTTCCTCTTTTGCTGTTAATAACCTCTTGGACAAGTTGTTTTTTTGTTCATGCCGGCTCGTTGGAACTTTCTGACGGACAACACGCCTATGATCTAAAGCAATTTGGTTTATTTTTTCACGACTACGATAAACAAATTACATCTTTATCCCAATTACAAGATTTGCCGCAATTACTTAAGCCTTACTCGATACAAAAGCCTCATATAAAGCCTTATTGGAAATGGTCAAAAATCGAATTGATTAACAACACAGATATTACTAATTGGTATGTCTCATTTGGTTTTGCCCGTTTACCCATATTAGAGATGTATTGGTTAGATGAGTCACAAAATATCATATCGCTCAACGAGCAAAGCTCTTTTTCTAAGCGGCCACTGCATTACCCTCAAATGTATGTCTCTATTAATATATTGCCCAATGAACGAAAAACTTTATTTATAAAATATCAAACTTTTGCAAATGCCCCAGCCAAAATCCAAATCCATCCGCCCGAGCACTTTAACAATACCGTGCAATTAAGCTTATTAAATAATGCAGTTATCGCTGGTGTGGTCATCGCTATTTTATTGATTGTTCTTGTGAATTTGTACTTTAATCGCAATCTGACTAATGTATATTATGCTACCTGGTCATTCATGTTTTTACTTATTGTTATTGATATGGCTGGGTTTACTTACCAATATTTATGGCCTGAGCTGGGTGAATTTGCTACTACATTTTCAATCATGTTAATGGTGTTAGTACCCATATTTCATTTGCTATTTGTGCGAAGCTTTTTGCAGCTCAAGCATCATCACCCTCAGCTTGATAACATTTACTTAGGGTGTCTGACGATTTACATCGTGCTTGTACCATTGGCGCTGTACTTACAATCTGTATTCTATAATCTACTTGCTAGTTCATTGATGATTGTTATTTTTATTTACACTTGCTATTGGTGTTGGCAGCAGCGAGCTCCAGGCATCAAAATATTTTCGGCCAGCTTGTTGAATCATGTGCTTTTTGTCAATGTACTCACTATATTAGGTGCAAGCTTTGGAAATATATTCGCAGCCTTTGATATTTCTACATACATTAAAATTGGTTACTTAATAGAGGTATGTTTATTTACTGTAGCAATGGCTGTTCAGCATAAATCAGTGCAACGCCAGCTTGTGTATCATTTACAAAATCAGGTAGATGTACTTAATCAATCGGTGCTTAACGAGCAGCGAAACTCGCAGCAAAAATCTGAACAAGTAAAGAAGCAAGAGCAGCGCTTATTTACAGACCTTTCGCACGAATTACGCACACCTTTAACGGTAATGAAAATTCAAGTTGAATCACTGCAACATAATATTGTTGAAAACGTACACGAATCCTACAGTAAATTGCATGACAAAATTGATGAGCTAAACGATTTTATAAATACCTTAATGTTAGTGAGCGACTCAAGAGATTTACATTTTGGCTTAAATATTCGTGCAACTGCTATCGGTCCTTTTATTAATGAAGTTAATCATTCATGTTTGCAAAAATTAAACTTACAAAAACAGCGTTTAACTCTAAATTGTCAACTAAGTGGCATTGAAACCATTAATATTGATAAAAATGCGGTTGCTAAAGTAGTTGAAGAGGTTGTGATTAATGCAGCGAAATTTGGTGGAGCAAACGTAGAAGTTATTTTGAGCTTTATTGATAAAGATGAGCATTTAATTGTGCGAATTGAAGACTCTGGTAACCCACTTACTTATGAAGCGCATCAGTTATTGTTTGAGCCATTATTCAGACAAGAGCCTTCTCGAAGTAGTTTACTTGGGGGGAAAGGGATGGGTCTTGCAGTGTGTAAGAAGATTATTCAAGCTCACCAAGGAGAGATCACCTCTCATAATAGTTTGTTAGGCGGGGTGTGTATTGAATTTACGCTACCCAAAAGCTTTGCCTACGAACCAGTGTGATCTTTGCGTATCATCCTATATTTCAGTAGACTTCACACCTTGGCAGCAATGATGAAGTATCTAATATGAGTAACTCGCAGTTTTGGCAAACTAAAAGCCTAGAACAAATGAATCAACAAGAGTGGGAAGCCATCTGCGATGGATGTGGTAAGTGTTGTTTACATAGCTTTATAGATAGTGATCTTGAAGAAGACGAAAATTTTGCCAGTACTGACTTCTTGCGTGAAGGAGAGTCACTTATCTATACTAGCTTGGTTTGTCAGTACATTGACGAGCAGACCTGCGGCTGTACTCGCTATAATGAACGTCAATCACTTGTTCCATCTTGTGTTAAGTTAACCAAAGCAAACCTCAAAGATATTTTCTTTATGCCACAAAGTTGTAGTTATCGCCGTTTACATGAAGGGCGAGGTTTAGCCAGTTGGCACCCATTACTTAACAATGGAAGCAAAGAAAAAATGCATTCTGTGGGCATTAGTGCAAAAGGTCGAGTTACCAAAGGTAATACCGTTGATATGGAAAATGAGTTTGAAGATTATGTGGCTCAGTGGCCAACCTTTGACTGTGATTAATTAATGAGTAGATTTGTTAAGGTTCAATCAAATACCACTATTTGCCTGTAAAATACGCAATGTGTTTTAAAACACGTAGCTTATTCAATCGTTGACTTTCTTGGTAGGCTTTACGAAAGCATCAAGCTAGAACCAATCTATTAAGCTTTTTATCTGTCAGCTGAGTATTTATTAACGTTATTGATAAGCGGAACGATTGATCTACAGTCGCTCCGCTTGAATGTGTTAAAACGATAACTTATCTAAAATATCGTCATCTACGTTATTGGATAATGTGACTTTGAGCTTGGGTGTACGTGCCATTTCGCGTTTAATGGCAAAGTTCGCTTCTTCATTACGCGCCCAACTTCGTCGCGCGATACCGTTGTTTACATCAAACAACAGCATTGATTTAAGGCGACGCTCAGCATCAGTGGAGCCGTCAAGCAACATACCAAAGCCACCGTTGATCACTTCACCCCAACCAACACCGCCACCATTGTGGATAGATACCCACGTAGCACCACGAAAGCCATCACCAATGACGTTGTGAATAGCCATGTCAGCGGTAAAGCGGCTACCATCATAAATGTTTGATGTTTCGCGAAACGGTGAGTCAGTGCCACTCACATCATGGTGGTCACGACCAAGTACCACTGGGCCTATTTCTCCTTGATTAATTGCATCGTTGAAGGCTTTCGCGATTTCTATACGCCCTTGTGCATCTGCATATAAAATACGTGCTTGAGAACCAACTACCAATTTGTTTTGCTTCGCGTCTTTTATCCAAGTAATGTTATCTTGCATTTGTTGCTGAATTTCTTCAGGCGACTCAAGCATGATCTTTTCGAGCACCTTTGCGGCAATCGCGTCAGTTTTATCTAAGTCTTCAGGCTTGCCTGAGGCACATACCCAGCGAAATGGACCAAAGCCATAGTCAAAACACATAGGACCAAGAATATCTTGCACATAAGAAGGGTATTTAAAGTCAATACCGTTGTCAGCCATTACATCACTACCTGCACGTGATGCTTCAAGCAAAAATGCATTACCATAGTCAAAGAAGTAAGTGCCTTTAGCCGTGTGCTTGTTAACTGCACTTGCGTGGCGTTTTAGTGTTTCTTGTACCTTTACTTTAAATACATCTGGCTCTTCGCGAATTAAGCGGTTTGATTCTTCATAACTAATCCCAACGGGATAATAACCACCAGACCAAGGATTGTGCAGTGATGTTTGGTCGGAGCCTAAATGTACAAAAATATCATGTTCATATAAAGCTTCCCAAACCTCAACAATGTTACCAATGTACGCAATTGAAACGACTTCTTTATTAGCTTTTGCTTCTTTAACACGTGCAATTAAGGCATCCATATTATCTATTAACTCATCAACCCATCCTTGTTGATGGCGTTTGGTTGCCGCTTTTGGGTTGACCTCGGCACAGATAGTAATACAGTTCGCAATATTACCAGCTTTAGGCTGCGCGCCACTCATACCGCCAAGACCAGCAGTTAAGAAGATCTTGCCTTTTGGACTTTCGCCTTTATTTAACACTTTACGAAATGCATTCATCACTGTAATTGTGGTGCCATGTACAATGCCTTGTGGGCCAATGTACATAAACGAGCCTGCTGTCATTTGCCCGTACTGCGTTACACCCAGTGCATTGAATTTTTCCCAGTCATCCGGTTGCGAGTAATTCGGGATCATCATGCCATTAGTCACAACCACACGCGGTGCATCTTTTGACGATGGGAATAAACCCATAGGGTGACCAGAATACATATGTAGCGTTTGGTCTTCTTCCATCTCGCTTAGGTATTTCATTGCCAGTAGGTACTGTGCCCAGTTTTGGAATACAGCCCCATTGCCACCGTAAGTAATAAGCTCTTCAGGGTGCTGTGCGACAGCTGGGTCTAAGTTGTTGTCGACCATTAACATGATTGCTGCTGCTTGCTCACATTTGGCAGGGTAGTCGGTGATTGAGCGAGCCTTAAGCGTGTAATTTGGTTTAAAGCGGTACATGTAAATACGGCCAAAATCTTTTAGCTCTTGTGCAAATTCAGCTGCCAGCTCTTGGTGCCACTCTTTTGGAAAATAACGCAGTGCATTACGAATAGCTAACTGCTTTTCTTCTGCTGATAAAATGTTTTTACGTTTAGGGGCACGGTTAGCGTCAGCCGGGTATAGTTTTGGCTCTGGTAATACGCTTGGGATCCCTTGCTTAATTTGTTCTTGAAAAGTCATCGCGATTCTCCCTTAGTTCACTGTAAATGCTTGTGATTTAACTAATTCTATCATAGCGTCGATATCTGGTTTTAATAGTCTATCTTCTTCGAGCTTAGCGACTTGTGCTCTGATCACAGCAAAGTTCTCTTCAAGTAAATGAGAGCATTTGTTTGGACGTCTAAACTCGATAGCTTGCGCCGCGTACATTAACTCAATCGCAAAGATTTTTTCTAAGTTGCCTAATATTTGATTGAGCTTACGACCTGAGATGCTACCCATAGAGACATGATCTTCTTGACCCATAGATGTTGGAACGCTGTCGGCAGAGGGTGGAAAGCACAGTGATTTATTTTCAGTAACCAACGCTGCTGTGGTGTATTGCGGGATCATCATACCTGAATTTAAACCACCAGAGGATGTTAAAAGGCGTGGTAAGCCATGTAACCCTTCAAGTAATAGGTAACAACGTCTATCTGATATGTTACCTAATTCAGCTGCGGCAATTGACGCGTAATCTAGTACCATTGCTAAAGGTTGGCCATGGAAGCTACCACCAGAAATTGCTTCTTCATCGCTTATTACAATGGGGTTATCAGTCACTGAGTTCATCTCAATTTCAGCTAACTCTTTAAGATGATTATAGGCATTACGTGATGCACCATGTACTTGAGGAATACACCTCAATGAATATGGGTCTTGCACACGGTCACACTCTTGGTGATCAGACATGTTTTGAGAGTCTTTAAAAAAGCGCCGCATACGCGCTGCTACTTCAATATTGCCTGCAAATGCACGAATTTGATGAAGCTCTTGCCTAAATGGAGATTGACTACCTTGCATACCTTCAATGCTCATGGCTCCAGCTAAATCAGCTAAATCAAGCAAATAGCGCATTTTTGTCAGTGCCGTGATGGCATGAGATAAAATAAACTGAGTACCATTGATTAGTGCAAGGCCTTCTTTTGCGTGTAGCTCTAAAGGTTTTAATCCATGTTCTTTAAGCGCTTGCGCAGCAGGCACAGTACTATCGCCTTGCCAAAACTCACCTTCACCTAATAATGGTAAGAACAAATGGGATAGTGGTGCTAAATCACCAGATGCACCCACAGAGCCTTGCTCAGGCACTACTGGAATAAGATCTAACTTAATAAACGTTAACATGCGCTCGACTACTTCAAGACGTATACCCGAATAACCCTGACTTAATGCATGTACTTTGGTAATTAGCATCAGCTTGGATATTGGTTTAGCAATCGCTTCGCCAACACCTACAGCATGCGTGATCAGTAAGTTTTTTTGCAGTAAATGTGTTTCTTCAGGGGAGATCTGTGTATCACAAAGTGGACCGAAGCCTGTATTAATACCATATATTGCTTTGTCTGAAGCTGCCATTTTGTCTACATTTTGGCGGCTCTTATTAATTTTATCTAAAGCGATTTGGCATAGTTCTGCTTTAATATTGCCATTAGCTATATCATTAACTAAGTCGAGATCTAGTCGATCAACACCATATCTAAAAGTCATATTATTCTCCTGAATATCATCTTGTTATGCACAGATGCACTACTAATGAGTGGATGTTAACTTGCTGTGGATGTTTTATAAATGCATAATAATCGTAACTCATTCCGAAAATATCAAACATTAAAGAAGGTATGCAATGCAGGTTCATGACGTTGATTTGCGCTTACTCAGAATATTCGTTGCGATTGTTGAATGCGGTGGCTTATCTGCAGCAGAAGCGCGCTTAAATATTGGTCGCTCTACTATCAGTTCTCACTTATCTGATTTAGAGGTGCGTTTAGGGATTAAACTATGTAAACGTGGTCGCAGTGGCTTTGAGATAACCGAGCCGGGGCGTATTACCTATCAAGCTTCATTAGAATTATTACAGCAGTGTGAAGCCTTTGCCACAACCGTGGCAAGCTCCAAGAATGAACTTTCAGGTCGCGTTACAATCTCGGTAATCGATACAATGGTAAGTGATCCGCGTTGTGGCGTAGCACGAGCAATAGCAGCATTAAAGCAAAAAAGCGATAACATTCAGTTTGATATTAATGTGTGTGAGGCACGTGAAGTTGAAACATCTGTTGTAAATGGGCGCTCGTTAGTAGGCCTTGGTGTAAGCCGTCATCATATACGGGGGCTAGACTATTTCCCCCTACACAATGAAAACAATTACTTATATTGTGGTAAGGATCACCCATTGTTTGATTGCAAACCCACACAAGTAAACAAATTATTGAAACAAGCTGAAGTTGTGACCAGCAATTATATGAGAGATAAAGAGGCTCGCAATGATGGCTTAAATTATCAAAACAGTGCAACCGCTTATCATGATGAAGGTATTGCTCATTTAATATTATCTGGTCAGTTTATTGGTTACTTACCCGATCATTATGCAAATTATTGGATTGATAAAGGCGTATTCAAGGCCATTTTACCAAAGCACTATAGTTATCAAATACCAGTCGTATTGATCACATCAAAAAATTATGTGGCTTCACCACTGGCCAATGCGCTTATTGAGCAAATAAAGCAGTGTCACGCTTTTTAAAAAAGTCGAATTGATTATCGAGCGGCAGTTTTCTATCAAAATGCTCGTGCTTTTTTGGTAATTGTGCTTGAGATACTGTTTATGGTGGCAACGGAAATCACACACTGATAGGTGGCGAAGGTTTAGAGACTTTATTCGGTGATGCAGGGGGTGATATTTTAAGTGGCGGAAGAACATACGGTGTATGGACCAGCGACAGTTTATATGGAGGTTCTGGTTATGACACATGTTACAATATCAGTGATGCACCTTACTTTAACTCGTGCGAAAGTCTGCCATGACATTTATGGCATGATTGATTTGATTGAATAACGTCTAACCTCTACATGAAAGTAGAGGTTATTTGTTATGATAAGAGCATAACAAATAACCTTTAGTACTATCTCGTTTTTTAAACGGCTTTAAATCCATCAAAAACCAATAACTCCATGATATTAAGTGTTTAATTAAAGGGTGGTATATAAAACACAGTGATTGGAACGTTCCTATGTGTTGAAAGTGATTTTATCACTGCAGTGTGTAAAATCAATATATCCCTACAATTGGAGTTTTACATGTGAGTGATATAAACACGCAACAGAGTTTTGCTGTGCAAGGTAATAACGAAAACAAAAACTACTTGTTACCGCTCAGTGCAATGACCACCTTATTTTTTCTTTGGGGCTTTATTACAGTCTTGAATGATGTATTGATACCCAGACTTAAAGGCGTATTTGATTTAAATTACACTGAAGCAATGATGATCCAGTTCTGCTTCTTCAGTGCCTACTTTATTGTTTCTTTGCCCGCTGGTGCATTGGTTAAAAAACTAGGCTATAAAAATGGCGTATTAATTGGTTTAGTTGTTGCCTCGATAGGGTGCATGTTGTTTTATCCAGCTGTTGTAGTACATGAATACTGGCTATTTTTAGGCGCACTATTTGTATTGGCCTCTGGTATCACGGTGTTACAAGTGTCTGCGAATCCTTATGTAGCAGCACTGGGCCCAGTTAAAACAGCATCAAGTCGGCTGAACTTGGCTCAGGCACTAAACTCGTTAGGTACAACAGTAGGCCCTTATGTTGGAGGTTTACTGTTTTTTGGCTCAGCAGGCGCTATGGCAGCACAAGCTGGTGCAGAGTCAGTGAAAATACCCTATTTAATGCTCGCAGCTGCTTTGCTAACTATAGCTATCGTGTTCGCATTTTTGAAATTACCAACGATTGAATCTCACTCTCAAGAAGACGATTGTAAAGCCAAGTCGCATAGTTTATTTGAAGCACCGCATTTGGTTATGGGTGTAGGTGCAATATTTTGTTATGTGGGTGCAGAAGTTGCGATTGGTAGTTTTTTGGTGAACTATTTTGCACAACCTAGTATCGCAGGACTTGAAGAGCACGCAGCAGCTAAGTTAATTAGTTATTATTGGGGCGGTGCAATGATAGGACGATTTATAGGCTCTGTTGTATTACAAAAAGTTGCACCTTCTAGAGCGGTAACATTTAATGCAGTGTGCATCATTGCACTTTTGACCATGACTATGTCTACTGATGGTAATCTTGCTATGTGGGCCGTATTAGCGATTGGCTTATTTAATTCTATCATGTTTCCAACCATTTTTTCAGTTGCAATTGAAGGGCTTGGCTCATTGACAAGTAAAGGCTCTGGTTGGCTTTGCCTTGCAATTGTTGGCGGGGCAATTGTGCCACTCATGCAAGGTGTATTTGCTGATTCGTTGAATATTCAAATTAGCTTTATTGTTCCATTAGTGTGCTACCTTTACATCGCTTGGTATGGCCTGCATGTCGCTAAGTGGACAAATATTTGGAAAACTAAAGTAAAATAACATCACACTTTAATTACAAACATTAAAAGGTAAGCACTTGCTTGCCTTTTTCATTGCTTTTACTAGGATCTGTTGATCTTTGAGGTATGAATTTTTTCAAATCAAAGGCCTTCATTACGCGAAATGAGCCATGTCGCATAATAGTTTATGTCAGTTACCAATGACAAAGTAGTGAAAGCCTTTGGGCAGCGCCATTCGGGTATTTTTTCTGCTTTATCACTTAGCTGACATAGAATAGCTATGCGACATGGGTTCTGCCTTGCCAAAACATTCGAATGACTGCTGCAAAAACACACAGCAAAGATCAACAGACTCTAATTATTTTAAATGTATTGAATACGTATTCATTGTATGTATATGACATATTTAATGGAACGTTCCATTAATTGTTTTAGGCAAGGTTGTAGAAAGTTATACCCATAAGGCGCATCTTTGTTGTTTGTCATAGCATTTAATACACAACGGTTGTTACATAAAGACAGGGTTGGATCAATTTTGTTTTTTCAGCCTATACTGTGTTAGTTATCGAATTAGCAGCAATAAATCGTTTGTTTTTAAGGCGAATGTATATGATTTAACTAATTTTGCTAAATAATCTCAGATACTGACCGATACGATAAGACAAACCAGTTTAATTTTGTTACATATGAATAAAGCCTGATTTGATCAGACGTTGTTTGCAACACAATGGCAACGGGTTTCAGCGTAAAATTTATAATAATAGGCTCATAATGTTTAAATCGTTTAAGTTCACAACCAAAGTTACCATTGCAGCATCGTTGGTGTTAGTGATGGTCTTAGGGTTATTTACCGTCAATAATTTTATCGTGATGCGTAGCCAAACCCAGCAACAACTTACCCTTGTACTGCAGGAAATTTCCGAATCTGTCTCTCAGAATATAGCCAATTGGCTCAATGATAGGCTAGATATTGTTGGCTCTGTTGCTCTGGGGCATCGTTCATCAGATTCACGCGAGCAAATATTAAGACGTTTAGCGACCGCTGATGCGGCAGGAGATTTTAAAAATGTTTATATTGGTATGCGAGAAGGCGACTTTATTTTAGATGACCCAAATATTGTGTTGCCGCCAAATTATGATGCAACCACAAGGCCTTGGTATCAACTAGCAAAAGAGAAAAACGGCACGGCATTCACCAATCCGTATATTGATGTTACAACCAATGAGCTGACTATTTCTGCCGTTGTGCCAGTGACCAATGGCAGTGAGTTTTTGGGTGTTGCTGGTGGTGATATTGATATGGCTATCATCACCGATATTATTAATGAAATTGATTTTTTGGGTTACGGTTATGGCTTTTTACTCGATGCAGAAGGTCGTATTTTGTCTCACCCTAATACCAAACTTAACGATAAACCCATGTCAGATTTATTTGGTAAACACTTACCACTTCAAAGTGAGTTTATAGAAGAGGAAATAGATGGGAGCGAACGTCTGATCTCATTTGTAAAAATGGCAGGAATTAAAAATGTTGATTGGTACTTAGGTGTGGTGATCAATAAAGAGATTGCTTACTCTTCGGTGTCTTCCTTTAGAAATATGGCTGCGATATATATGTTTTTGGGTGTGATTGTGATCATACTGATGTTGAAATTCTTACTCGCATATTTAATGAAACCTGTCGAACAGCTCAATGAAGCGATAAAAGATATAGCCCAAGGCGAAGGTGACTTAACACGCCGCTTGCATGTTGAGAATGAGGATGAGTTTGGTGAACTGTCAAATTATTTCAATTTGTTTATCGAGAAAATTCACGACTCAATTGCACAAGTAAGAGATACAACAATTTCACTAGAGCACTCAGTAGAAAGCTTAATCGCTCAAACTCAGTCTACCTTAAGTATGTATAGCGATCAGACTAAGCGTACTGATAATGTTGCAACGGCAATTAATGAGTTATCTTCAAGTGCCGTAGAAATTTCAAATAATGCCGGTCATGCGTCTGAGCTTGCGAGTGAGGTTAATAAGTTGAGTGCAGATAGCCAAGCTGCTTTAAATGCTAATATTGCAGAAATTGCTTCTTTGAGCGATAAAATGGTGCAAGCACAATCAACAGTTGATAGCTTGGATAAGCACTCAGCAAGTATCGGGCAAGTGCTTGAGGTTATCAAAGGAGTCAGTGAGCAAACAAATCTATTAGCGCTCAATGCAGCCATTGAAGCTGCTCGTGCAGGTGAAGCTGGCAGAGGGTTTGCAGTTGTTGCTGATGAAGTAAGACAGCTTGCTCAACGTACCCAAGAGTCAACGCAAGAAATTGAAAATACTATTATTGAATTGCAGCAAGGTTCGTCATCTGCCGTTGCAGTAATGAAATCATCACTTGAAGATTCTGCGAAAAGCGCATCACAAGCCACACAAGCGGGTGAGAAAATGCATGAGGTAAGTAATGCCATTGATTCGATAGATGGCGTTAACCATGCTGTTGCAAGCGCAACGCAAGAACAAAACACCGTTATTCAATCATTAGATAGCGATATACATCATATTAGCGACTTATCTGTTCAAGGGTCAGAAAACTTAAATGCAACTCTAGGTGAATGCAAACAACTGCAAGCTCAGTTTGATGAGTTAGAAAAAATGGTCATGAAGTTTAAAGTTTAACCTCATTGCTCTATAAATAACCAAAAAGCCAGCCCGTTATAGGTGCTGGCTTTTTGTTTTCAAAATAACTACATTGTTGCAAACCCGCGAATAAAGCGGGTTTAAAGTAATTAAAGTCCCTTTTATTACAACTGTCATCTTTTTGTATTTTTTACGCAACACGTTTGTCATTAAACACCCTTAAACTGCACCCAATTTAATTACTAGCGAAACTTAAGGTGTATGCGATGAAGTGCGTTAACCCCCTGTTGTTAGCAGGTTTGCTTGCAACTGCGACCAGCGTCCAAGCCACTGACTTAAATAAAGTCATCGACAAAAGTAGTGCAATTAATGAATCTGCACAAAAATCTCAAACAAAAATCGATTCAATAGCAGACTCAATGCAGTCTCGCTTACAGAAGTTTAAAACGCTCAATAAAGAGATAGATGGTTTAGCCGTTTATAACGCGCAATTAGACAAGCAAATTAAAAACCAACTTGATGAAATGAATGCAATCAATGCATCAATGGATCAAGTATCAGTTATCGAACGCCAGATCACACCTTTAATGCTAAGAATGATCACGGGTTTAGAGCAGTTTGTGTCATTAGATATCCCATTTTTACCAAAAGAGCGTAGTGAACGTCTAACAACTTTAAAAGCAATGATGGAGCGTGCAGATGTAACATCAAGTGAAAAGTTCCGTCGTGTATTAGAAGCTTATCAAGTAGAAGTAGACTACGGGCGCACTATTGAAGCATATACCGCATTAATTGATATTGATGGCCAAGAGCGTGAGGTGGACTTTTTACGTATTGGTCGTATGGAGCTCCTATACGTGACTAAAGATGGTTCTTTAGCGGGTAGTTGGGACCAAGATACCAAGCAGTTTGTTGCACTAGATGATACCAGTATCAGTCAGATCAATAAGGGTCTTCGCATTGCTCGTAAGCAACTAGCCCCAGATATGTTAACGCTACCAGTTCATGCGTCAGAGTAAGAGGTTCAAGATGAAATTTATTAAGCAATTTAGTCAAAAAGCCATCTTGGCTGCAACATTAACGCTATCTGTATCAGCAATGGCTGAGCAAGCGTTAGACTTAGACTCATTATTAAAAACATTAGAGCAAGGTCAAGCTTCACAGAATCAGCAAAACAGTACTCGTGAAGCTGATTTTATGGCTAAGCAAGACCAACAGGTTGCAAAGTTAAATGAGTTAACGCAAAAGCGTAATGCAGAACTATCTCGTTCTGAGCGTTTTGAAACCCAGTTTGAAGAAAATGAAATTAAGCTGCAAAACTTAACTGATACGTTGTCCAAACGTATGGGCTCACTTAAAGAGCTATTTGGTGTATTACAGCAAGTTGCTGGTGACTCAAGTACAAAATTTCAAACGTCAGTGGTATCTGCGCAAATCCCTGGTCGCAGTGACTTTATGGATGAAATGGCGAAAAAGATGGGATCAACATCTCGTCTAGCGTCAATCGAAGACATCGAGAAAGTGTGGTATGAGCTTCAACGTGAAATGACCGAGCAAGGCAAAGTAACGCGCTTTAATAGCGAAGTAATTGTTGCTGGTGGCCAAAAAGCAAACAAAGAAGTTGTTCGAGTTGGTGCGTTTAACTTAATCTCAGATGGTAAATACTTAACTTATAACCCTGTTACAAGTACATTATCAGAGCTTACGCGTCAGCCTGTGTCTCGCTTTACTGAAACAGCTGCAGATTTACAAAATGCCAATAGTGGTGTGGTTGATTTTGCCCTTGACCCAACCGGCGGTTCAATTTTAGGCTTATTAGTTCAAGCACCTAATACTGAAGAGCAAGTTCACCAAGGTGGTGCAGTAGGTTATGTCATTCTAGGCGTTGGTGTATTAGCTTTGCTTATCGCGCTAGAGCGTTTTATTTCTCTTATGATTATGGGCACAAAAATCAATCGCCAGCTTAAAGACAGCACAGCACGTGATGACAATCCGCTTGGCCGAGTAATGAAGGTTAAAGATCAATATCCTAACGTAGCTTATGACACATTAGAGCTTAAATTAAGTGAAGCTATTTTAAGAGAAATGCCAAAAATAACACGTAATTTAACACTGATTAAAATTATCTCTGTCGTTGCACCTTTATTAGGTCTACTAGGTACAGTTACCGGTATGATTAACACTTTCCAAGCAATTACCTTGTTTGGTACTGGCGACCCTAAACTCATGGCTGGTGGTATATCTCAAGCACTTGTAACGACTGTTCTAGGCTTAGTGGTGGCAATTCCTACCGTGTTCTTATACACAATACTTAATACTCGTTCACGTAACTTACTGCTGATTTTACAAGAGCAAAGTGCGGGCATCATTGCTGAGCGAAGCGAAAAAGGAGCGTAATCGTGGTCCTATTGATTGAAGCAATCAATGCGCTACGAGAGTTTTTAGATACGGGTGGCCAGGTTCTTCTGGTCATCGGACTAATCATCTTCGCCATGTGGTTGCTTATTTTAGAACGTTTTATGTTTGTATTTGGTAAATACCGCACATATAAAAATGAGCTGTTAATAGCTTGGAAAGCGAGAGAAGAACGAAACAGCTGGAATGCTGAGCAAATTCGTCAAGCGCAGATATCACGAGCAGGTATCAGATTAAATGCAAACTTGCCTTATATTAATGTGATGGTTGCTTTGTGCCCATTACTTGGTCTGCTAGGTACAGTAACAGGCATGATTGAAGTGTTTGATGTTATGGCAATCACAGGAACTGGTAGCGCACGTTCGATGGCATCGGGTGTGTCAAAGGCGACTATTCCGACGATGGCTGGAATGGTAGGCGCATTATCAGGCGTATTTGCATCAACTTACTTGCAACGTAAAGCAAAGCGTGAAGTTGAGTTGTTAGAAGACAAATTGTTACTTGACCACTAAGTCGATTAACCAGAGGAAAGAATTATGAGAGCCCCTTTAGCAAAAGTGTTTCAAGAAGAAGAAGCCGAAGAAATTAACATGACCCCAATGTTGGACGTGGTATTTATCATGCTTATTTTCTTCATCGTAACGGCATCATTTGTCAAAGAAGCAGGGATAGATGTGAACCGCCCAGAAGCTGCAACAGCCGTGAAAAAACAACGTGCCAATATATTGGTAGCGATTTCAGATAAAGGCGAAATCTGGATCAACAAACGCCAAGTAGATGTGCGCGCTGTTCAAGCTAATATTGAGCGTTTAAAAGCTGAAAATCCACAAGGTAGTGTGGTCATTCAAGCTGATAAAAAAGCCACTACGGAAATGTTAATTAAGGTTATGGATGCGTCTCGTGCTGCTGGTGCGTTTGATGTGTCAATTGCCGCACAGGAATCATAGGTAGCAATATGCGTTATTTAATAGCACTGGTTATTGCAGGTGTTGTTACCTTCTTTTTGTTCTTGGGTATGCAAGCGCTTATCCAAGGCGGAGAGGGAGCAATGACAGATCCTGTTAAAGGAAACGTGCTTGATTTTGTTCGTTTGAAAAAAGAAGAAACGGTACAAAAGAAAGAGCGAAAACCACAAAAGCCGCCCACACCGAAAGAGCCGCCACCACCAATGGATGCGCCGCAAATGCAAAGCAATGACTTGGATGCTGCGGGCGCAGATTTTGATTTTAGCGCCAATGTTGAAGCCGATGTTGATTTGGCAGGTGGCCTTGCGCTTGAATCAAGCGATGGAGAATATTTACCGATTGTAAAGGTAGCCCCAGTTTATCCACGTCGAGCTTTATCTCGTGGCATTGAAGGCTACGTGATAGTTGAGTTTGTGGTAACAAAACAAGGCACGGTAAAAGACCCAAAAGTTGTAACGGCTCAGCCAGAGTCTATTTTTGACCGTGCAGCCTTAGATGCAGCGTTGAAGTTTAAATACAAGCCTCGAGTTGTTAATGGTGAGGCAGTAGAAGTTGCAGGTGTACAAAATAAAATCTCATTCCAAATTAGTGGGTAATGAGGTTGTAGAGGTGCGATTATGAAAAATATTAAACAACTAGCTATTTATAGCGCGATGTTCATAGCAGGATCAGTAGCGCCATCAGTACTGTCGCTTACACCGTTTGTAGATGTAAATACAGTACAGGCTCAGACAAAAACTAAGCGTGTTCCAGCGCTCAGAGAAAAAGTATACAGCCAGTTGGCTCGCGCACAAAAACTTGCTGATGATGGCGATGTTAAAGCGGGCTTAGAAGCCTTAGATAGTATTAACGAACGTTCATCAAGTATGAACTCATATGAAATTGCCATGATGCATAATTTCTATGGCTTTATCTATTACAATGAGAATCAGCTTGATAAAGCCATTGCATCTTTTGAGAATGTAGTGGCTGAAGAAGGTATTCCGGAATCGTTACGTTTATCTACTACATTTAGTTTAGCGCAGTTGGCCATGGCGAACTCTCAATACGATAAAGTAAATGAATATCTAGATAGCTGGGATGCAATAAATACTAAAGTTACTCCAGATAGTTACTATGTATTACGCGCACAAGCAAATTATCAGATAAAAGATTATTTACAAGCATTAAAATATATTAATACTGCGATTAACCTAGCTGAATCAGATGGTAAAATACCAAAAGAGAACTGGTTAGTTTTACAGCGCGCACTGTATTATTCACTGAATAAACCAAAAGAAGTAACTGAAACATTAGAAAAAATGGTTAAGTTATTTAATAAACCAAATTACTGGGTTCAGCTTGCTGGTATGTATGGTGAAATTGGTGAAGAGAAAAAGCAGTTAGCAATATTTGAAGCAGCTGACCAACAAGGGTTTGTTAAGTCGCGTTCAGAGCTTAAACAACTTGCACAAGTTTATATGTATAATGGCTTATCTTATAAAGCGGCTAAAATTATGGAACGTGGTTTAGAACAAGGTGTTATAGAAAATAACGCTAAAAACCAAGCGTTTATTGCTGAGTCTTTGGTGCAAGCTAAAGAAGATAATAGCGCAATTCCTTACTTTGCTAAAGCAAGTAGTTTGGTTGACCATGGTAATTATGATCAACGACTCGCTGAGTTGTATATTAATTTAGAGATGTTTGATGAAGCGGCTGATGCGGCGCGTTCTGCATTAGATAAAGGGCAGCTTGCTTTTGAATCAAATGCGTATGTTGCACTTGGTATGGCGCAATATAACTTGCAAAATTTTGATGCATCTATATTGGCATTTGAACAAGCAGAAAAGCATAAAAAGTCAGCTAATTTAGCAAAGCAGTGGATTAAATACGTTAAAAAAGAAAAGCTCCACGTGGAAACGTTAAAGCAAGCACTTTTATAAATTTATAATCGCAACACCAAAGCCGCCTTCGGGCGGTTTTTTTATTTCTAAAAACTAAATTGTCATTTTTGTTTCCATAAAGTGTAACCCATTTGTAATACAGTCAAGTTACTTTATGTCCAAGCTTTTTATGCACTTATAATTATTATATATTTTGGAGATAAAAATGAAACTTTCTGGGTTATTCAAAGTAAGCCTTGTAGCTTCTGCATTAGTACTAGCCGGTTGTGGTGGTGACATTAAAGTAACACCTACAGTAAATGATAGTAGTGTTACTAACTCAAATAACACAACGACTAACCCTACAACACCTACAGACCCAACACCTACAGACCCGACACCTACTGAAAATCCATGTACAGCACGTACTGTTGCAGGTAACGAAGTTCAAGGTGCATTTGAAGCTCCTCATTGTGTATATGGTACTGACTTTGCTGGTAAGACATTAGAAATTGAAGAAGATATTACCTTTGCAGCGCTTGCTGATAACGGCGCACATGTTTTTGATGGCGCAATCCAAATGGGTAAAGACTGTAAAACAACTTCAGGCTGTACCGTTGAAGCAAATGGCCCAACTTTAAACATAGAAGCAGGTGCAACCCTTGCTTTTAAATCTGGTGAAGCAATTGTTCGTATTGGCCGTGGTGCTAAAATAAACGCAATTGGTACTGCACAAGCACCAATTACATTCACATCAGCAAACGTTTATTCTGAGTTTGATATTGCAGAGACTGGTGCTCAATTTGCAGACTGGGGTGGCATTATCATCAACGGTTTTGGTTTAACGAACCAGTGTACAAATGCAGAGCGTGCAGCTAACACTTGTAACGCAGAAGCAGAAGGTATCATAAGTCACTTTGGTGGTAAAAATAACGCAGACAGCAGTGGTAACATCAAGTTTGCTAATATTTGGTATGCAGGTTCAGGTCCGCGTGAAGGCGGTGACGGTGATGACTTAAACTCACTAACACTTAATGGTGTAGGTTCAGGTTCTACATTTGATTACCTTCATGTTCACCAAGGTTTTGATGACGGTATCGAGTTCTTCGGTGGTGCTGCAAACATCAAACATATCGTAGTAACAGATACACAAGATGATGCAATCGATATTGATGCAGGTTGGCAAGGTAATGCACAGTTTATCTTCGTGAAACACGGTACAGTAACAACAAAGAAAGCAGTTACTTATTTTGACGAAGGTGAAGAAAAAACAATCCCTGCTGGTTCAGAAGGCTTCATGGGTAACAACGGTTTTGAAACTGATGGTCAAAAAGGTAAGGGTGATGAATACTCAGAAGTACCTGCATCAAACCCAATTATTGCAAATGTGACCGTAGTAACAACTGATGGTAAATCAATCCGTGATAACAGTTCATCTCAAGCTGCTAAATTTGATGATGCAATTGAAGGTATGTACTACAACGCTTTATTTGTTAAAGCGCAAGGTGATAATGGTACTGATTGCATAGAGTTCAAAAAAGAAAGTGCAGAAGAAAAAGCGGTTGCAGGCAAGTTGATGTTCAACAATTCCGTACTTGCATGTGTAAATAACTTTAAAGTGGGTGAGAATTTTGTTAGCGGTGGTTCTAAAGCAGAATGGTTTGCAAACAGCGGTTCTAGCTTAGTTTTGAATAGCGGTGAAGGTGTATTGGCTGCCAATGGCTTTGCAACTAACACAGCCTCTACAGATGTTACCATCCAAGCGAATGACCTAAGTGGTTTAGATGCAAGCTTCTTTGAGCAAGTTGATCACATCGGTGCAGTGTCAGATACAGATACTAGTAGCGAATGGTATAAATGGGTACAAAAATCACTTGCTGCCATTGCAAACTAATAATCTATTAAGATTTTAAGTGTTTATCACAAAGTGGGCGCAGCTAATGCGCCTTTTTTATGATTTTTGGCAGGATTACAAATGAATACTCAAATGAAATTAAAAAAAATTGCTTTGGCAGTTAGTTCTGCAATGATGGTAGGCATTTCATTGCCTAGCATAGCAGCAGAAGACGAAGCAATCGAAGAAGTTGTTGCAGTTGGCACGCGCTTACAAGGCAGTGCAGCAGCAGTAATTGAAGAGCGTAAGAACCAAGCATTTGTTGCCGATATTATGGGCGCAGAGCAACTAGCTCGAACAGGTGACAGCGATGCTGCTTCAGCTTTGCGTCGTGTGACAGGCCTAACGCTTGTAGATGGAAAATTTGTGTATGTACGTGGTTTAGGTGAGCGTTATTCAAGTGCGCGATTAAATGGCGCATCAGTACCTAGCCCTGATTTAACACGTAACGTAGTACCGTTAGATATTTTCCCTTCAAGTATTATTCAAAGTTTAGCGGTACAAAAAGCATACTCACCTTCAATGCCTGCGGCGTTTGGTGGTGGTAACATCGACATTCGTACCAAATCTGTACCTTCAGAGTTTTCTGCTGGTATAGAGGTTGGCGTAGGTATGAACTCAAGCTCGGATGAAGGGTATACATATTCTAGACCCAATGCTGGCCAGCCAGATGCTTTGCATAGTGCCGTTTTGAGATATAAAGGCGACTTTAGCCTAAGCGGCATTGTAGACAGAGACGGAATTAAAAGCACTGAAACTCAAAACCGAGCTGAACAAGCTGGGGCCATAAACAAAGCGCTTGTTTTATCATTACCTAGAGACTTAAAAGTAACTAAAGAGTCGTTAGATCCTAACTATGATATCAAAGCAAACATTGGTAACAGCTTTGATGAAGAGTACTTTGGTGGTACTGTTGGCTTTATGCTTGCGGGCTCTTATGATAGTGACTGGTCATTCTCTGAGCGTAAAACAGCTGTTACTGACGATGATCCGTCAGAAGGCTGTACAACCTCTTTAGCGACCACAGAAGATGCTAGAAATAACTGCTACATTACTGTAAAAGATTCAAAAGTAACGACTGAAAATGAACGTTTAAGTGGCGTGTTTAACTTAGGCTATAAGTTAGATCAGCATAGTGTCAGTTATTCTAAAATTTACTTAGAAGATAATGAAGACGAAGTAAACCTGTCAGTACTGCAAAGCCCTAATGGTAGTACCGTAAGAACAATTGCGGGTACGGGTCAAGCTCAACGTTCTCATCGTTTTAATTATGAAGAACGTACTTTAGATGTTGATCAGTTTATAGGCCAACATACCTTGCTAGATTACTGGGGAATTGGCGCAGATTGGCAATATACAGAGTCTAAAGCTGAGACGCGTATTCCTACTAATATCGACTATAAATTTATTGATACGTTTGAAAATGGTATTTATGAGAATTCAATAGTAACAGGTGATGACAACCGTGCTGTTTATTCTTATACCGATATGGTTGATAACGTAAAGTCATACGGTGGTAATGTGACACTGCCACTGTCGTTTGATAGTGTTGAAGTAACGTTAAAAGCGGGTTATGACTTTTTAGATAGAGCACGTGTTTACAATACTTCTAGTTTTGCTATTAATAACGAAACTGGCATTTCAATACCTGTAAATAGCGATGAAAACAATATCTTAGGCATGACAAGCTATCTAACCGATACTTTTGTTAATGATAACGATTTTTTCTTGTCGTTTAATGAGCCAACAGCACCAAGTGCAGATGACTACATTGCTGCACAAAAAATTGATGCTGGTTATTTTGAGTTTGATGCATTCTTTAATAACACTTGGCGTGTAAGTGGCGGTTTACGTTACGAAGATTTCAAACAAGTTACTATCGGTACATCTAGTTTAATCTTTGATAAAATTACTCAGGGTATTTATTACTCAGAAGAGACAATCAAAGAGGGTACGGTAAATCTTGATGATGTTTTCAGCTCGTTAGCTTTGACTTACTTAGCCGAAAATAACTATCAAGTTCGCTTTAGCTATGGTGAAACGGTAGTTCGACCAGATTTACGTGAATTAGTCGCTGTTGCTTACTTTGACCCTCTAACTGATATTAAAACATTTGGTACACCAGGCCTTAAAAGTAGTGATTTGAAAAACTATGATGCACGTTTTGAATACTACATGGATAATGGTGACAACTTCTCCGTTGGTGCTTTTTACAAAGACATTGCTAACCCAATTGAAACTGTACTTCGTGTAGGCGATGAAGATTACAGCGCATCTTTTGTTAACGGCATAGAAGGTGAAGTATACGGCATTGAAACAGAATGGTTATTCGATTTATCATCATTGGTAAGTGGTACTTTTACTTCGGGTAACATAACCCTCAGTGATTCTGAAGTATCAATTGATCCAGCTTTTGCGGGCAACTTAACTAACCCTACTAAGCGTATGACAGGTCACTCAAAATATGTTGTTAACTTACAAATGGGTTTTGACTCAGCTGATGGACAACACAGTGGTTCAGTTGTATATAATGTATTTGGTGAGCGTATTTTAGCATCAGGTATTGGTGGGCGAGATGATGCTTTTGAGCAGCCTTTCCACTCACTTGATTTAGTATATACTTGGTATCCAGACTTTAACTCTAAAGTTAAGTTTAAGGTTAAAAACTTGCTAGATGAAGAGCAAGAAGTGACACAATCAGATTTAATTGTAAGACAAAAAGAAGTGGGAACTTCTTTAAGTGTGAGCTATAGCTACGAGTTTTAAGCGCTAGCATACAGTTAAAACTGTTCAAAATATAAGCCAAGGCAATTGCCTTGGTTTTTTTATCTCATAAAAAGTTATTAGATTTGATTGCGAAAATATGACATGTGACGTAGAATAATCACAATCGGTTATATGAATTAACACTGAACCAAATAATTTACGTATAAATGTTAGTACTTTAATAAATTTGTCATCTTTATACTTTAAAGTGCTTTCAATCCAAAAGGTTATAATTAAAAATTATAAACAAACCTAGAACCGAGTTCTGAATTGGTGTCGTGAACATCAGATTAGGACAACCTTTACATGTTGTATCCAAACCCCGCTTGCGGGGTTTTTTATTTTTAATTTATCTTTAGTGTACTGAAAAACATAGTTATTTATTTTATATTGATTGCTAACTTAAAATCTTTTATGTCTTTTTAGCCACCTTCTATTTTTATTTCTCCTACCTATTTATTTAGAAGATCAAATTTCAAAGTCCGATATTAATATGTATTGAATTACTGGTTCATACTAATTTATGTCTATTTTAAGGGAAATAATATGAAATTTTGGCTAGTCGAACTCAGCCACATTTGTTATTTTGGACGTCTAGACTCACGCAATGTCTAATAATTTAAAATAAAGGTAATAATATGAAAAAAGTAGGACTCGTTGGTTGGCGTGGTATGGTGGGCTCGGTGCTCATGCACAGAATGATGGAAGAAAATGATTTTGCGTTAATTGATGCGACTTTTTTTACTACATCACAAGCAGGGCAGCTTGGTCCTAACTTTGCTGGCGCTGCAAAACCTTTGCTAGATGCCAATGATATGAACGCTTTGTCAAAAATGGATGTGATTATTTCATGCCAAGGTGGTGATTATACCAACTCTGTTTACCCTAAATTGCGTGACTCTGACTGGAGTGGCTATTGGATTGATGCAGCATCAGCACTGCGTATGTCATCTGATAGTATTATTGTGCTTGACCCCGTCAATAACGATGTGATCACACAAGGCTTGGAGCAGGGTGTTAAAACATTCGTGGGGGGTAACTGTACAGTTTCTCTCATGCTACTCGCACTAGGCGGTTTATTTGAGAAAGACTTGATTGAATGGGTAAGCCCGATGACATATCAAGCGGCGTCAGGAGCTGGTGCGCGCAACATGCGTGAGCTTATTACGCAAATGGGTGAGATCCATGGCTCTGTCGCAAGCCAGTTAAATGACCCAAGCTCAGCTATTTTAGAAATTGATAAAATTGTTGCGAACAAAATTAAATCTGATGATTTGCCCACCGATCAATTTGGCGTGCCTTTGGCTGGTAGCTTAATACCTTGGATTGATGTGCCAATGGAGTCTGGTCAATCGAAAGAAGAATGGAAGGCACAAGTAGAAGCAAACAAAATCCTTGGCTCATCAAAATCGCCTATCCCTATAGACGGCTTATGTGTGCGTATCGGTGCAATGCGTTGTCACTCGCAAGCAATGACTATAAAACTAAAAGCTGACTTACCAGTAGACGAAATAGAGCGAATTTTAGCCTCCCATAATGACTGGGTTAAAGTCATACCAAATAATCGTGAACAAACGGCTAAAGAGTTAACGCCTGTTAATGTTACAGGTACACTTGATATACCTGTTGGCCGCATACGTAAGTTAGCAATGGGTCCAGAATACATAAGCGCGTTTACTGTTGGTGACCAATTATTGTGGGGCGCAGCTGAGCCACTTCGCCGTATGCTGCGGATAATATTGTCAAGCTAAGCTCTCACTTGTAATTCAGGCTCACAAAATACTAGGCATTTTTAAGCTAAACAGTTGGCGCCAAATTGGCGCCATTTTTATTTTTGCTGCCAAAACTTAGCGTATAGCTTTGGAAATTGTTCCATAAGTAGTTTTGGTTTGTTTTTAAATTTTTTGCCTTGTGGCGCAAAGTTAACAACATTGTGATAGGGCAGCTCTTCGCCTGTAATATCTTCATGCAACAAACCAGCAATCAAGTCGAGTTCATCGCAGTAGGGCGCTGGTAGGTCATTTTTAACTGGTATATGTTCGTACTCTGCCAAGCAGTCAGGGTTAGCTAAAAACTTTGCTAAGTTTTCTTTACCTTGAAGAATTAACCAGTTACAAAAGTCTAAAAAGTCATACTCGCTATTACAGCCACACATTACATATGCAAAAGCCCAATTATCCCAGTGCCATAGTTTACGCAGTTCTTGCGTGTAGAGAACATCAAATTGTGCGATGTCATTTTTGTCGAGTGTTGATAGGGCGGTTCTAAGCGCCAAGTTAACATTATTACTATTTTTTACTGACGCTATTATTTGCCAAAAAGTATCGGTGTTCATTATCACATTCTATTGCGTTACATTTATTGCAATTTTAGCATAGCAAGATAAACAAACGCAGCCCTATAGACGTTTTGCTGATATTGCTGTAGATTCGCGGTGCATTAAATAAAGAGTGAATAAAGATGTTTGATAATGGCTTTGCCTGTATTGGCTTAACTAACCCTAAAAGCCCCAGTAACGTTGGCGCAGTAATGCGTGCAGCCGGTTGTTATGGGGTAAACTCGGTTTTTTATACGGGTAAACGATTTGACAACGCACGAAAATTTACCACTGATACCAAAAAGGTGTATCAAAACATTCCATTAATAGGTACTCAGTCACTTGCCGACGTGTTACCGCTCGGCGCAACGCCTGTTGCAATTGAGCTAATTGAGGGGGCAAAACCACTTACTGAATATACTCACCCAAAGAGTGCATTTTACTTATTTGGTCCTGAAGACGGTTCTCTCGATAAAGACACGCTTAAACTCTGCCAAGATGTAATATATGTTCCTACTCAAGGATGTATGAATTTGGCTGCAACCGTTAATGTTGTGCTTTATGACAGGTTATTGAAATCGGGCATTAAATTTAATGATGATGAAATAATTCGCAATAGCCGAGATAACAACAATAATATTGTTTTAACTGATCTTTTAAGTCAGCCATAAACAAATCACCAGTTGCAGTTTAAAACCTTGATATACCAGATTTTATTCTCAAAAAGTCTGGCTTTTGCAAATTTAACGGGGGGTAATTGAATATCCAGCCGTGCGGCTAAATGAGTTCTGATCAAGGCTTGTAATTGCGGACCTGCAAGTTTATTAAAAGAAGAGTGCAACTTTTCTTTGTCAGTAGTGCTCAGCTTATTTCCCTGACTATATTTATATGCAGAATCAACCCAAAAAAGATAGGCTTTTTTGGAAGTGTCTGGGTATTCAGCTGATAGTTTTGATATGTGAGGGTATAAACGTTGGTAGTTAACCCCTTGATTTTGAATTACAAAAGTAAACATTAAATTGATACCTGAATTAATATGACCGGAATGATTATTTGCTAATTGAAAACCCGACAATGCTTGACGAAAGTGCAGCTCAGCTTGCTTAATACTTCCTTGATCCATTGCAATTGCCCCTAAATTATTTTCAATAGTTGCAATGGCACGTAAGTTATCTAACTTTTTTGCAATGACAGCCGCTTGATTGTATAAAGATATAGCAATGGCATATTTTTGTTGATGACGAGCTACAACAGCGCTACTGATCAGTATTGAAATTCTTTGTCCTGACTGCTCGGTATGTTTTAGTGCACATGAAAGCACATTTTGAGCTGCGTCAAAATAGTTAGACTTTCTTAGCCAAATGCCGCTACCACTTAATATAGTGACTAACTTATCGGCAAACGCTTTTTTATCATCCAAAGCAAACAGCGAGTCAAGTATCGGCTCAACAGCTTCTAACTTGTTTAGCATAATTGAAATACGCATTTTTAAAGCGTAAAAGGTAACTTTCTGTTCATCAGACAAGGAATTTACGTTTTTTATTTGGTTAAGAATTGCCTGTGATTGCTTAGGATTAGATCGCACGAAGTATTGCGCTCGTGTGAGTTCATAGTCAACGTCTTCGCTTGATGCAGACAAACAAGATGAACTGATAAAAGTTAGCAAGGAAAATAAAGTAACTTTATATTTATACAACAAAAGTGATCCCACATAGGATATAGAATACTTTCAAGTATAGGATGAGCTGAAATGTGGTCAAGCACCTCGTTTAGTCCGATATTGTCTAGTATTGGACATTGTGTGCATTTATAAATGGTATCGACTATGAAACATCATAAACAACATTAATAGCTCATAATTTATATTATGTTAAATTATGGTGTGTAATATCACTTGCCACTACTACCTTTGTATTTTATCCTGCGCAGACTAACAGCTATTGTTGTAAGGGGTCGTTCATTTCTAGATTTGGGAGAGATTAGAATTTTAAGATTTGATAGCTTTGAAGCCCCTATTAACTAAGGACTTCACACATCCTAGCCTTAAAATTTATCAAAATCAACTTACGTTTGTTTTTAGACAAAAACCGCTCATTTTGACTCATTTGCCGCTCATTCCTGATCGTTCGACGTTTAGAATTAGATCGAAATTCGCCGTTTTAAATTAAGTTTAAATAGGCTTTAAACGCACATTAAACCCCGTTTAAATCTTTTGAACAGCAACCACACGGTTAAAATCGCCATCAACTTGTACAGTAATGATCACACCGTTTAGTTGTAGCTTTATCACGCTTTTGTTAAACGATACATATGCACCCGTTTGCACAACTTGCATCAGCTCTGTTGCTTTTTCATAACCCAATACATTTATAGCGCTCATCATTGCTTGATGCTCGATGACAATTAACGTGCTTTTTGCACTCAGTGAATTACTCGCTATTTTATAAAACACATCACTTTGCATGTGGCCCAACACAAACACGGTCCCAGAATCTGTTTTGTTCAGAGCTTGTTTAGCTGCGGCTGTTGCTAGCTGTTTTTTAAAATAGCTTTTTTCGCCTTGGTTTATTATCTCGTTAAAAATAGGTGTTGCTACTTCGCGTAAATTTTTATCCAAGCGCCCTAGCATTTCGCCTGTTGATTTGTCGGCTCCTAACCATGCTTTACCCGGGTTATAGTTCCAACCTAAATCAATGCCAGCTAGTTTTTCTAACTCTTCACCCGTTTCAGAGTCTGCAACTTTAAATGGCTTTAACAGTGGCTCAACTACGTGATCAGGCGTAACAGTTAGGCCCATTCGTTTTATATCTGCATCGCTTAAACTTACAACTTTACATCGGCACATCCAACCATTTGGCGGATAATGAGAGTCCCAAAACTTATGATCTAACGGTAACAATATATAGTGCCACTTTTCGTGGGCTTTTCTTACTCGTTGATCACCTGCGGTCAGATACAGTAAATATGGCCTGCGGTGTTTTATACGTTCTTGCTGTTGCCAGCGGCCCGCTGCGCGTGCTGTATTTTTATTGTTTTGGTAAATAACTTGGGTTCGCCAACCTCGTTTGCCATTGTACGACCAGCCATGTTTAGCAACTACGTCATCAAACCTTTTTCTGAATGATGATAGCGTTTCGCCTTGCTCAATTGATGTAACAACTGATTTATATAAATCATCTAAAAGCTGTGTTTTGGTCGCGCCAGCAACTGTAAACGCGCGTGCATGGATATGACCTTGTAAGTCTTTGTATGACTCTGTGGGTATTTGGATTTTTTGTTTTAGATGAGAAATGGCCTCGTCAAACTTAATGAGTCGGCCATACTGGGGAGAAATTGGCATAAGCGCCCTACTTAATTTTGCTTAGCAAACTGTTGGTTTTGTCTTTTGAGCCTTGGCTTGAGCCATAAAAAAACTGAAGTATTGCGCCAAGTGTTGTGCCAAGTAAAACTTTGCATTTTTCTTGCGCTATCAAGGTTTTTAAAAGCGATCTCTGCGAGTGTTTCTTCCTTATTTATAACCGCAAGTCTAAATTGATATTGAAGTGGGTCGCTTGTGCCTATTCTTTTCAAAACCTCGTCTGGCTCTTGTGTGCCTGTGAGTGTTTGAGCTATATCAACAACTTTTTTAGCTACTTCTTCGCCATTATCACCGCCAATCCATTGACCAATTTTAGTATCTAAACCAGTTAATTTTGCTACACCTAGTGCAATTGTGATTGGGTCCATAACTCACCTCACAGCTTTGCAATATCAAGTGAAACGGCGTTGTCGTTGCCGTGATCATCTTGCTTATAAAAACGAATGAAACGCACGCTATCAATGGCATTAATTGACTCGGCGAGCATGTCCATAGCGCGGTTCCATTTGCCTGTTTCGTCTTCAATCTTAAGTCGTCGTAAACTTAAAATTCGCTGAGGGTTTACAGCGCCTTGCTTGTCGGTAGCAAATACCTTGTTTACGATGGCTCTAATGTTTTGGTTGCCGCCTTCAGACCATTCATCTAAGCATTGATATATGAGTTCTTTAGCTAATCTTTCTTCGGGACCTAGTTCTATTCGTTCTTGCGACTGTATTTTCACAGCGAGCTTATTATCAAACGAACGCAGTGTGACATTGCCTTTTTTACCGCCTAAATTTACGCCGTATTCTTGAGCCAATAGCTCCATAAACTCGTCGGCTTGCTCCATTTGCAACTGTTTAAACGCTAAAAGCTCCGCTTGTTGTTTCTCAGCCAACGCTACGGCTTGTTTTACAAACTCGTCCTTAATTAGGTCTGTTTGTTTGATGTTTTCTATGGCAACCAAATTACCTTTACCGTCTTTCATGTAACCGTCTGGTATATCAGTCATCGTTTATCTCCGCAGTGTTGGCTTCATCCATCCCTTGTAAAAATTCCAGCTCAAATGCTTTGCTTGCCACATCGGCCAGCGCGCTAGAGCTGATATTTGGGAATTGTGAAAGGATTTTTTGTTTTAGTTCTTCGAGCGATTCTGAGCCTTTGGCGAACTCAAAAATTTTGGCAATTTCTGTATGCGTCGCTTGGTCAAATTCGTCGAATTGGGGCATATCCATGTGGTTTATATCCGTAGCTGCAAAGTCCTGTTTTGCAGCGCTCGCAATTCCTGCGCCATCGTCCTGTACTTCTAATATTTTTTGGCCATCTTGAGGCTTTGGTATGCCCAAGGTGCTATAAACATAGTCTTCGGTAACCGGCACTAACTTTGCGCTTTCACGTACTACGCTGACCGCATCCAGATTGATGTCTTTTTTGTCGCGCCAAATGTATTTGGGCGGCTCGCCACCATCAAAATTAACTTTGTGAATGGCTTCTAATATCTGGTTTCTATACCCAGATACAAGCGCCCTATCTGCCCGTTGATTTTCACCTGCGCGTTTAGCATGGGTTTCACTGGCAGCCCTTGCCCCGCCTTGCTTTTGTTCTGTTGCTAAAGTTTGACTTGTGAGCGCTTTACTCATTTCTGAATTACATAAATTAATAAGCTGCAGCTGTACAGGCTCACCGCTCATTTTGCTTTCTAATATTTCAATTGATGTGTCGTCAGGAATCACCGCCACACCGTCACTAATGAGCTTTACCAGCCCGTTGATGAGCTCTTCTATTTGCCCGTCGGGTGTCCCAACAGGGTGTTTTCCGATTGGGAATGGCACCCCAAAACGCTCACACAACTGGAAAAAAAACTTAAATCCGCCATGTTTAAATGTCCACGGCCAAAAGCAACTGCTTAACAGCGGGATACCATAGGGGTTTTTACTGCTTGGCATATGTCGAACACAGGTCCAGCGCGCATGTTCAGTGAGTTCGCCTTGTGGGTTTTCTTTGGTTTTCACAAGTAGTTCGTGATCTGAATTAAACACAAAACGACTCGCGGGCCAGCTATCAATGCTCGATGGCAACCATTGGTTATTGGCCTTTTCGTACTTGCCTAAATGCGTAACCGAATAGCCGTGTAAAATGCCGCTGTAATTGTGCCAATCTAGGTCTAGCCACTGGGTATTTACACGGGGTCTACGTGCAAAAAGTTGCTTTGCTAACTCATAGCTTTTCTGGCTTGCGGCATCATCACCGCCTGGTACCAGTTCGGCATTGAATGCAAACATACCTGAGCGCAGAGAACGTAGCTCGCCAATCACATGCGGGTCGCGCGTTATCTCATCATAAATCAGCGCGCTTTTCCCTGCTTTGCGTAGCACTGGATCGGGGTTTGGTAGCTCTGTCATCATGGCAAACATGTTTGGGTCCGTTGCGCTCATGTTGAACAGCTTTTGTAGCTTTCTATAGTTTTTGTAGCTTAAATGCGGCTTAGACATGGTAACCCTCAATATTCTTGATTACTTTGGTGCTGCGAGGTTTAGGTACGCCTCCAGCCCCTTTACTTGCAGACTCCCATAAAAGCGATAGCGCACAACTCAAGTCATAATGGTGGGCACTTTGTTTCGCGGGCCAGTTTTCAAGTTCATCCGTTAATAACGTGCACTTAGAGTGAAAAGCAATTTGGGCTGGCTCGTTAGTCACATAAGGTTCAAGGGCTTCTATCCGCTCTTCTTGACTAACAGTGGCGGTGACTCCTCGCAGTGGCAATGCGATTTGCTGGTCTAAGCCGCGCTTTATATAGTCATGGCGCATGTACTCAAACGCGGTATTATTCTCAAAGGCCCATACAATGCAGTTGTATTCTTTCTGGGCTCTAATTAGGTCGTTGAGCAATTTGCTTGTACCGCGTACTTTACGGCTTTCGTACTCAACGTGTAACTTGCCAAGTTCCAGTGAATAAAAGCCAACAAGCAGTGCACTCGGGTCGGCTTTTTGCGTTTTTCCCATGCTTGGGTCGCAAGCGCCGTAAGGCTTCCATAGGTTCAGACGGTTTACCCAAGTTTCAAACTGATAGAAAATTTGCTCTTCATCGCTTTTGGCAATACCTTGCATTTCTCGGTTGAATTCTTTTTTGTTAGAGGCCCACATTTCCATTGTTTTATATAGCGAGCGAACGCTAGGCCAACTTGTTTTAGCGCCTTTACTCATCTTGCGTTTGTTCTTCAGCCAAAACTTAAAACTGGGTTTATCTTGTGTGCTAACAGCCTCCCCTTTTTTAGCCGCGCGTTTCTCAAACTCTTTGTCGTCATAGAGCATCAATTCACGGCATTGCTTCCAAAGCTCCATGTCTTCTGGGTATTCAGAGATGGCTTTGAATCTATGAACAATATGGCCAGGCGCATTTTCAGCACGAGAAATAGGGTCATCGTTGTTAAGTACCGTGTTAATACCAAGAAACTTAACTGAGCCGTCAGGTGGACCAAGATATTGAACCGCAGCCTCAAGAAACCCCCAGCGGTTGTCTCGCTCAGTGGGCGATTTTGCTTCTTTGTCGGTAATAATATCATCAGAAAGCAAAAGTTTTGGTCGGCTAGCGCCGTGGAATGTTCCCCTTACGCCTTGTTCAGCCCCTCGGCTTTCAAAACGGACCCCTTGCGGCGTAACAAACTCGCCAATTTTCCAGACGTTTGAGGGGGTGCATATCTCAGGAAAATCTAAAGACAGATTGTTATTGTTCAGCAGTTCAGTTTTAACCACCTCTAAGGTTTTGGCGGGCATTTTAGCCTCTGCACCAAACAAAATAACATTGTCGATAAACACACTCGGACGCGTTAAGTTAAGTTCGTTGCATATCTCTTCGTCTTGTCTTAGCGCTTGTATACAAACGTATATTGGGGCAAGTTTGGCTGCAAGAGTGCTCTTACCTTCGCCTCGTGGCGCAACAAACCAGTTTTTCCAACCATTATCAAGGTCAAGTGCTTTAGGAAACCACTTCATAAAGTACTCTTGAAACTCACTTGCCTTTTGGTCGTCATCAAGCCACATATGATGGGGAAAGTACGTATACACAAAAAACGTAAAATCGCCGTTTAGTACACGTTTTCTACGCGCTGAAATTGCCTCTGGGCTTGGGTCAATATTCCGTTCTTTGGCTTCTATATCGCGGCGCAGAGTGCCAGCTATACTTTCGAGTTCGGTTAAGAACTCTTTAGAATTCATATCTGCCATTAGTCATCCAGCTCTTTGTCTAAACGTGGACCGAACGCTTGCAGAATGTCAACAAGTGCTGGGGCAAAGTCGGGGTGATGGGTTGAAACAAACTGTGCCAGTTTTTTGATTACTTCAGCCGCAATTGAACGCTTTTCTAAGCGCTTATTGCCTCCGCTATTTTTCATCACCTTGCTCATCATATCGGTGAGAGAGTTTAGGGTTTTGGTGCGCTGATCTAGTGTGAGTTCGCTGCTTTGCTGCTTGAGTAGGTTGAACGTTTCGCTTATTTGAATCGTAAATTCTTCGATGAAATCTTGGGTAAACTCGCCTGCTGGCCCAACTGATTTACGTGACGCAGCACGGGCCAAGTCCCAGTCGTCACCGTCTGCTTTTGCTTCAGCTTTCCAGCGACGTGCGGTGCCATCAGCCACATTATGCTTTATTGCAGCAACAGATAGCGCGAGTAATTCATTGACATAGCTATGACGTACCGCGTTTTTAATGTCTAAACTGTGGGCCATATTAACTGCTCCCAGTTTTTAAAATCTCGACAGCCATAGCAACAATAAGCCCCGCACCACCACCAAACCCAGCCATTTTAATACGGTTATTGGTTACATGGGTTTCAACTTTTTCAACACGGGCTTCTAAGCCGTCTACGCGCTTGGTTAGGTCGGTTTTAATGTCGGTCACTTCTTTTAAAATCGCGGTTTGTGTCGCTTGAATTTGGCCAATGGATTGAAAAAGTTGGTTCTCTTGCTCTGGGGTCATTGTTGCCACTCCCCTGTTGCCATTTGTTCGGCTAGTTCGTCGGCGCGCGCGCCAACTTGTGAGGCCCAGCGGCTATTGAGCATTTCAAGTGCGGCGGTTTCCCACTTTCCAGCTTCAACCGCTGCAATGGTATTTTTGAATTTCAGTAGGCCAGAAATGCCCAGGTTAAACGCCATGTTCACTAGCACGGCTTTGCGTGCGGGGTTACATTTTGATGTGTTGATGTTGCTTTGAACTTGCTCGGTAAAGGCTTTTATGTCGTTGCGTAGTAAATACAACGCTTCATCTTCGGTTATGCCTCGGTCTTCTAAATTTCGGCCATAGCCAATGGTTTGCTTACCCTGCGTACATAGATATGCAGTAGGCATAAACCCCTCATGGCGTTTTAGTTGTTGTAGTTGTTTTTCCATGGCTCACCTGCGCAGCTTGTTTTAGTTTGGTTTTAATACGAACAAAACAATCAGGCACAGGTTTGGGTGGTTTTTCAGCGCGCTTTTTGGCTATCAGCGTTTTAACGCTATTGCGCAATAACTGTAAATACCGTGGCTCGCATAACGCAGCAATCGCTTGTTTTTCTTCTCGCGTTTTTGCTGCAACAATGCGCTCGGCCAATTCCCACACGGGCAATGATTTTGCTTTGCTCATGGGGCAATAATCGCGCAGTTACTAATGCTATGGGATATGTAAACTAATTTGCAGCGGTGTGATTGAGGTGACTAAATTAGGCTAAATTAAAAACGGCTAGTATGCAATACCAGCCGTTTAAATTGAGTTTAAACATGGTTTAAAGCGATGGGTTATCTACCGACCCTACTGTGGATGCCTTAACGCTAAACTCTGTTAACGCTCCGTCAAAACTAGATGAGGTTGCAATGTACCCACAACTGTCGCATATGATACTAAATTGATAGTGTTTTACTGTGTACAAGCAATCAGGGTTGTTAGTCCCGCAGTCTGGGCAATTTACCTTTTTAAGCTTCGATGGATTTATGCCTAACGCGTCCACTTTCGCTTTAATACTTGGTGTTTGTGAGTTCATAAATTATCTAGCACCTGCAAAAGTTAAGTGATCAACTGAAAAACAGCCCGATTTACCCTTGAGCTTAACTACTACTTCACCGCTACACATTGTCCACGCTTCAGTTGTTGTATTAACTGACTCACCTCCCCTGAGTGCTATTACTGATTGATAAATAAAACAGCTACCTACAGGGTACTTTTCATTAAATTGCTCGGCCGTTATTTGTCGCATACTATCTCTCTCTTAGCCTCTTCTAGCTCTTGCTCTAATTCAAGGAGCGGCAAGCCAAGGCGTTTACGTTGTTTAATGTAGATGTTTAAAGTGTTTAAACCCGCTTTAAACATCCATGATTTTGGTGTGCTGCCGCCGCTTAACTGCAAAGCGGTGAGTAGCACAAAATTATTGCTACGCATTATTCGCCACTGTTTTGCTCCCAAAAAACACGCCATAGCGATTTACTTTCGGGTTGAATGGGTGGATAGGCGGGCATTGCATTTTTACCTGTATTGCTCGTGGGTCTATCTGGCGGAATAGACGGCCCGCCATTTCGCCCTGTGCGACAGTCATGCTTTTGCGTTAAATGGTCACAGTCTGCTATGAGGCCCAGCACAAAACCCAGTGCAATCAAACCTACATAAACCAACTGTTTTAGTGCTAACTTCATATCTTAAACTCCATTTGGTGCTCTTTATAAGCTCCCTGCTCTTTGAGTATTTTGGTGATCCACTGGCGGGTGATTTTAAATCGCCGTACCAGCTCTTGGATTGTTGTGCCGTTGGCTACCTCACTCACTATGGTTTGGTCGCGCACTTGCACCAAAACCTTATGCAGCATAGGTATTTGATACTGTTGCTCGGCGTAACGCTCAAGCGCCTTGCACATATCCAACCCAAACACTTTTACAAACTCGCATTCAGGTGTTGGGTGTTTGGGAATGTAAAACATTTGGCCTTGCTGCTCTGTTAAAACTGCAATAGCCCGCTCTACGCCCAGCACTTTTACAAACTCACGAATACCTGCAGGGAGTGCACGTAAATCAATAGTTGGTTCACTCATCAAACAGGCCCTCTATGCTGTACGCCCTGTCAATTGCTCTATTGCCTAACCTGTCTTCAAGCAATCTACGTTTTGCGCATTTTTGTCGGTCTTTGACGCTAGGTTTGCGCGCACCAAAATTCTCGGTGTAGGGCGTGTGCTCAGGGTTAACAGGCACACGGTTAAACTCGTTAATTGTGCTCATGGGCATGCCCTCTTGCTAACCAGTTTTTGAGTATTTCAATCAACTTTTGCCAATGGTTTTCGGCTCTAAATAACGTTTCACCATCGGTGTACTTAGCACAAAAGCTGTCACACGCTTGTTTGCTATCAACCTGCACTAGTCCTGCCTTGGCGAGCTTGCCCCACAGGCGGTAAATGTGGCGTAGCGCCTCGGGTAGCTTGGTTTTAGCTTTAGAGCTGCTTGCGTTCATACCCTGGTAGCGACCGAGTAACTGCTTTTGCTCATCAGGCATTAGTTTGGTACAAGTAGAAACGCGGTACTTGCTTACCTCAAGTACGTTTTGACGGTGTGCGTCATCACTAATATGCGCGTAGCGCTGAGCTACTTTAATTTGTTGAATGAGGTTCATTAGGCCACCTCTTCTATAATAAAATCAGGTAATAAGCTGAACTTTTTAATTTTTACGTCCCAGTTTTTCCAATCTGATTCGTACAGCGCAGCTATGTCGCTATAGCGTTTGGTAAATTCACTGGTAAAACTTACCTGCGATTTAACCTTTTCTTGCTGTTTACATTCGTATAGCTTAGCGCCTAGCAATATGGCGAATGCCGCTTTAGTGTTGCCATTAACGCTGTCTAGAATAATGCCGCAAGGGTCGTGTTTGCCCAGTGCGCTCAGCATTCTGGCGTTGTTAATGTTGTTGCTAATTACAAACTTGGCGCTAAAAAAGCCTTCGTTTATTTCTATAGAATATGGCATGTTATTAATTCCTGTTGATTGCCTTGTTGCAGCAAGGCTTTTAATAAAAAGGTAAATAAGTGACTACTTATCCAAACCACCGAAAGTACTTGAAGTTCGCTTTGGCAGCTCAGCAGTCAATTGATCAAAGCTTTTCTGAAGACGACGTTGAAGCTCTGAGTCTTGAGTTAGCTGGTTGGACTTTGAATGACTTTCGCGCTTGGCGCACTGACAACAGTCACGAGGTAAATGCATTTCTAGAGGGGGTGAATTTTGCATCTTCCTTAGACGAGCTAACTCATCCTTCGTTAAAAATTCGCTTAGCCGGCTATCATGTTCTGTCTGAGGCGGTTTCATTGCTGTCTCCGTTAATTGGGTCTTTGCTGTTAGAGGTTGAGGATTCGTATCCTGGTCAAATTCGCTCTTTGAGCGAGGTGTATCAAAAGTCGCGTTTAACGCTGGATTATGTGTGGCCATTTGGCACCCCCTGTCCGTTTAAATTCAAATAGTTGGTTTGTTTAAAATCGCTGAGAAGATTGAATTAACCATGAGTCGATCCACTTTTTTATTCGGGTTTTTGCGTATGTGAGTTATTAAATGTGGGAGTAACCCTTCAACGAGCATACGAGCATTACCCTCCACTCTTTTATGCAGCCACTGCCACCACTTATGGTTATCTTCCGCAATTGGTAACGTGTTGTCGGTTAGCTCAAAGAAAAGGGTTTTAATATCGTCAACTGGTAACTCGCCAACAGGCTTGGGCCAGAAGCACACTCGGCTAGAGATGAGTTCGTAGCGTTCTTCACTTTGTAATTTGTCTACTAGCCTAATATTACCTACCAGTACAACACCAACAAATGCCTTGTCAGATATGGTACGTAACGGGTCTAGCGCACTTGGGCGGCATTTGTCGGCTTCATCCAATATGATCAGACGTTCAGAGTCCTTAAGTGCATCAGTTATTCTTTTGAGGCGAACAGAGTTTGACGCTTTAGGTATTCCTAACTTTGTTGCTAGGCAATCTAAAACTTGTGCGGATGAGGTTTCCTCATCGCCATAAATAGCTAATACATCATCGTTATCTTCGCAATAGCGTTTAATACCCGTTGTTTTACCAAGCCCTGCCTGCCCAACAAAAACTGCAATCCGGCGTCTATCGCGTGCCTGCTCACACGCCATTTTTATTAAACTAGGTACACTGGTTTTAACAAATGGTACTTCACCGTAGCGAATTTTAATCTTCTTATTCTCAGTGGCTTGTTGAGGGTCGTCGGTTTCGCTATCTAGCTCGGTAGGCTCTAACATACTCCAAACTTCGTGTAAGTATTTGCTTGGTTTAGCAGCATATTTACCGTTTAACAATTGGCTGACCATACCTGTAGTTTTACGTAAACGAGAAGCTATCGAACTACTTGTAATCCCTTGGCCGTTCAGCTCTTTGTCTTGCATGCGCTTTTTAATGCGCGCTAGCACAAGCTTGTCGTCTTCTGAATACGTATTGCTGATAGCAGACTCATCACCAAAGTTTTCAGCGTCAAAGTCACCAAAAAAATGTTTCCAAAGTTTATCTAACACCTTTTTTGGGTTAATTGGGCTTTGGCCATTTAAAATTGTATTCACTTGGTCAAGTGGCCAACCTAAGCAATATTCAGTCGCATTAATGTTAAATAGCGCAATCTCAGCGTTTAAAATCGCAACTTGCTTTTGCTGTAGGTCGCTATAGTGCTGTGTAAATTTCATTTATTCGTCCTCCAAATCAAATAATTCACTCGGGTCAAATGCCACTTCAGCCTCTTCAAACTCAACGGCAAAATCATTTATATTTAGGTCTAGGGTTTCGGGTTGTTCGTGGGTAAGTGCATTTGTATCTGCGGCTAAAGCCGATACAGACTCAACGTCAACAACTCGGCTCAATGCTGCGCGGGCTTGTTTTTCAGCCAAGTGCTTTTGTAAACGTTTTTCTTGGTTTTCAAGGCGTTCAATTTGTTTTTGCTCAATGCGGGATGCAGGAAGCGCTTCAGATTTCGACTTAAGCAAGCAAATCATAATGAACTCGCCAGTAAGCTCGTATAAATTGATGTACGAGTCATCGTGTAGGTCATAGCCTGCGACGAGTTCTTGGCCGTTAAATTGATGTAAGTGATCAGCTCGGTATAAACGATTGTGTAAGCGAATACGACCACGGAGAATATTTACTTTTTCGCGCGGTAGTACAACAAAGTCAGTGCAAGGGGGCCTGTCTTGTTGTAGCCCCTCTTCCCACACTTGTAAACGTGTTCTGCCTTTAATTTCAGGGTGCGGGCTATTGTGATAATCAACTAAAAAAGCCTTAAACTCAGTTACCCACTCTTCAACTGTTGGCAAACGGCGCTCGCCTTTGCGTACTTCTCTAAGCAAAACTTGTTTATGGTGATCGTTGTGGTGGCGTCCGCAATAACTGGCAAAGCGCTTTCCGACTCGGTCTTCCATGTACAAGAAGAACCTTTCGATCCATTTGGCTCGTGCATTGCCCGGAATAGCAAAAATGGTTTCTATATCAAACTGCGCATATATGCCCGTGCATTCATCAGCCATCATTTGGCTTTTGTACCCTGAGCCGTTATCAACATACAGCATGTTAGGTATATGGTTGTGGGTACGAATAGCACGAGTAAGCGCTGTTAATGTGCTAATAGATGACTCAGCTTCGCCCAGTTCCCAGCCAACAATGCAGCGGCTTCCTACATCTTGAAAAGCGGTAAGTTCTGCGCGCCAAGGCTTACCCGTGTTTGGGTGAGCTAAATATACATCTAAGGTGTGGCCATCGCCGTTATAAATAAACCCAGGCGGAATGTGGTCGGTTGAGCGTATTAAGTGATCTTTGTGCTTCTCTCGATACAACTTGCTGCCCATTCGGTATGGGCTTTGGGGGCCAAGCTCATGAGGCAATTTATTAATAAAACGGCGAACTTGAAAGGCCTCGACTTTATAGCCTTCTTTTATTAGCTGGTCGGTTACTTGAGCAAAGCTTGGTGAGTTAATCGCGTGGTATAGCTCTAATGCGCGTCTAGCCCAATCAGGTTGCTTAGCTATGCGGCCTTTGTTATTGGGCAAAAGCCCTACTAGTCCATTCTCTTTATAAGCATTGCACCAGTTGTAAAGCGTTGCGCGTGACGGAAATTTACCTACACATGCAAGAGCTAGCATAACTGCTGGCGTTACCATACCTACGTCTACGTTTTGCTTTAATTTATTCAGTGCTGCGTCTAAGTTACCCTCGAACGCAATCAAGTGCTTCACAAGAACAGCTTTAGCTTGTGCTTTTTTACGTGCTTTATCGCCAGCTTGGTTCCAATCTTTTGTACTGGTTAGGCTTGGTAGGTTATTAAATTTAGCTACGGCTGGGTGCATTAGTTATTCCCCTTGTTTAAATTGAGTTTAAAGCTCTCAAGCAAACGCTCACGCTCTGTGTCTACGTATTGCCATTCGGCGTTATCAAACTGCGGTAGGTTGTCGATGCCCTGCACATGGTCACCAAATTCGTCATGTATTTGGCTGAGCATGGTGCCAATTTGTGTGTAAATACTGGCGTATGCGTGGTGCAACACTTGCGCAGCGCTTATGCGGTCATTTAGGTCAATTGTGCGTAGGTCGCATAGTTGTTTAACGCTCGACTGCGCCTGTTGCAGTGCTTCATTTAAAAGCTCGGTATGAACAATCGCGTCTTTACGTATTTCGCTAATAAAAATTGGCATATCAAAACGCGATGTAGGTGCCTTACGCAGTCGCTCGTTTTCAAGCTCGTTGATTGTGTGGGCAAGTGTGTCTTCAAGGTCAGTTTTGCTTTCAAGTAGCTCAGCAACTTGTTGCTTAATAGAACTACCCGCTGTTTCAGCCAACACTTCGTAATCTTGATCATCAAGTTCCTTGAGTGTTTCAATCGGGACTTTTGTGAGTTCACTCAGCTGATGTTGATTCATATTCAAAAGCGACAATTTGTCACTTTTAGATTTTGGTAGCGAAATCAACATTTTTGCTACAGCAATCGTTCGTTGAGCAGAACGACGATGAATCCCCCTCTCATCAAGTAATTGAATAAATCGGCCGTGCTGAACTTGTGCTTTAACGTGTAACAAGATAAGCCCCATTTCCGCAGCATCGCTAAATTGCCTATTAGCTAAGAAAGTAGCTCTATCCATGCAGTCGTCTATTGAGTCAGGCATAACAATATTTACAGGCAGAGTGTTAGCCTCCAAATGGCTTAAAAGCTCATCTGCCGACGCCTCGCCAACCATAGCAACTAGCTCTTTACTCATAGCAAACCCCAAATTTTAAACAGATCTTGGTCTTTGATTGTCATGATATGCGCCTTAATTATTCTTCAGTGGGTATTGATATCGAGTCGATGATTTCTTGTTGTGATCTAGCAATTTGTTGTTTTTGCATTTCCATTTCAGCGTGTTGTTGTAGTAATTGTGCTCGTTGGTCAAAAGCTTTATACATCAATGGTCCAAGTAAAATATTTACAGGCTCCATGCTTCTAATGGCCCAGCAAAGAGCGGGTAAATAGTGGATAGGCATATGTGCTGGTTGACTTGGTGCAAACCATTTGTTGAGCTTATTCTCGTCCACTTCAACCTCAAAAACTTTAAGAGCTTGGTTCATTCGTGCTGAAAGCCCTGCACGAGTAAACCCGCACTTTCTCATGCATGCGTTCACACAATGAACAAATTGGTGGTACACATCACAATCAGGTGGCACGTCAGCTTCAAGAATATTAGTTTTCATGTTTGCGTTCATCATGGTAAAAATCTCCGTAAAATAACCTAGCCTTAACTTGCTTTAGCATTCATGCTTATAGGGTCTGGCACTCGCTTCCCAGCTCGGATCGCTTTTACAACTTCTTCTCGTCGCGCTGTTCTGCCTGAAAATGCAGGCATATAAAAAGTGCCAAATACTTGGTTTGTTGGAAGGTCTAAGGTTTGGGCTATTGTTTCTGCAACTCGTAGTGATTTGCCTTTGCACTTTGCTATTTGGGTGACATGACTGACCGTTACATTTAGGGCTACAGCTATATCAGTAAACAAAATATCTTTGCTTTTTAGCTTTTCTTGTATCTCAGGGAATGTTAACTTTTTAGGTTGACTCATTTGTATGACCTCGAATGTACATATGTATTATTAACTTATTAAATTAATACATATGTATAAATCTTTGTCAAACAAAATACAGATATATTTTAAATTCAGTTTTAACCATACATATGTATTGACGGTGAAACATGGTTCTTGATACAGTTCAATTTGTTGATGTTCAAAGTGTGTACGATCAGCTTTATAGACTATTTAATGTTGATAGTGACACGGGGCTTTCTCGGGCTCTTGGGCTTTCTGCTTCCGCAGTTAGAAATGCTAGGAACAGAAATAGCTTACCTTGGGAAGGTGTTATTAACGGATGCATTTCTAAGGGAATTGATCTTAACGAAGTGTTTACAGGAAGCGCTTTAAATGTCAACAATGATAAAGAGGAAATATCTACTCGTGAAGACACTACGGAGTTTGCTGTTACTGATGTATTAGCAGCTAATAAGCTAGTAGTAGAAGTTTTAGATGATATTCTCGCTTATAAACGCTTAACAGCAGAACGTGAACTCTTAGTACGGAACAAGTTAACGCCATTGCTTTTAGAAAAGGTTTTTGAGTATAACTTTAATGAAGTGATGGTTAAGACAGTTGCGGAGGGTGCGCTATATATGACTTAAAGGAAATTTAAATGTTTAAATTAAAAAAATTATTACTCCCACTCACAATAGCAGTTGTTAGCATGAGTGCCGCTGCGCTTACCCCGCTTGAAGATCGTGCTCGTGTATCACACATGAACGCCGATTTATTGTTACCCGATGGTTCAACCCTAAATGTTGATGTGTCGTTTGACTGCGGTAGTGATTATAAAAATACCGCAATGATGGTTATGAGTGACTCCGGCGCACAACTCCTTGCTGCGGGTTATACGCATTTGTATGGCGTTGAAGCGGGCAAGGCCGTTATGCGCGCATGGAACACCAAAAAAAATAAGACTGACCCGCGAAAACCTACTTACTTATTTGTATTAGCTGAACGTACCAAGAGCTTTAACTGGCAAAGTTCACAGTACAGCCCCCAAAAACTTAACAATCACTTAAAATCTGTTACAATGAATGGTGCTCATTATGAACAATACCAATCAACAAACAATGAGCAAGATGTTCCTGTTGTTTTGGCGGGTTGTGGAGTAAGAGATCACAACGCCTACGAAGTAAATTAGGAAGTATAGGCCAGCTAGAAGGTTGGCCAATTTTTTGAACGGATTATCTTATGCGCTTATTAATAATTTTAGCTTCATTGTTTTATGCATGCTTTGCAACGGCCTTTCAGTTTGAGAATTTAAACAGTATTGAGCAAGACGCAACGGGCAACTTTTATTTGTCGTCGCACGATGGCGTTTATAGGTACGATGGACGGCACTTTGTAGCATTAAGCGCAGTTACAAATTTACCTAGTGGTTTAGTGCGTGATATTGAATACAATCAAAGCACTCTATTTACACTATATGCAAATGGCGAAATTTGGCGTACAGACTTGCCTACCCTTCTGTCAGAAAAAATAACCGCGATTGCAGCAACAAAAATTGCAGTAACAAATACATCATTACTTGCCCTTGCAACAGACCAAGTTAAAAAAATAGACCTTGATACTGGGGTTATAAGCACTCTATATAATGGTGCTGGTAAAGTGTTGGATATTGACGCTTTCGGCTCTGACGCGTACTTAATGACAAAAGAAGGTGTGTTTTTAATTCAAAACGAAGTCGTTACTACAATAGAAGCAGGTGAAATTCAAAATGGTGATATAGCAGCAACGCCACATGGGGTTGTGTATTTTGCTAATGAAAAGTTGAGTTACTACTCGACTATACAGCAACATCTGATCAGTAATACGGAGATTAAAAGCGCAGATAACATTATTTTTGCTGCACCCTACTTTGTATATTTTACAGAAAACGAACACGTACATGAGCTAACACTTACTGATTTAAAGATTACCCGCCGTTCAATAAACCCTACTAAAAAGAATTACAGTGATCTATTTGCTGACAATAACAACAGAATATGGGGCATTGGCTTAAATAAATTTGAGCCCGTTGAAGTTGGCTTAAAATCCACCATCATTAATCTTGGCTCAAAATATAATGTAATCGAGTCGGTTAATGGCGCTATGTGGCTTGGGACAACAAAGGGCTTGTACAAAAAAGTGGGCCAATCTTATACAGCAATAGATTGGGTAAACCAAAAGGTTTCACCCAGCAAGTATGAAGTAACTGCAATGCAGCACTTTAAAGGCGGTATTGCACTGGGCACTAGCGTAGGGGCGTTTTATGTTGATATACAGTCTAATACGGTTACTAAATTACATAACGACTATGTAATTAACTTTGCAGTTGATCACAACACTTTAAACATTGCCACAAACGACAGCGGCGTAATACACGTTGATGCAAGTTTAAAAGTTACCGTGAATAAGCGTATAAAGTCATTGATGACGACTTTAGAAGTGCTTGATGTAAATGTGAGCGGGCAATCGACTTACATTGCGTCAGAGCACGGTTTATTACACATAAAAACAGATAACTGGTCAGAAATTACTTTAGACATAGATACTTTAGTAACAGACAGCTATGTATTAAATTCCACGTTATTTGCAGCCACCTACGGCATGGGCCTGTGGAGAAAAGCGAAAGGTGGCGAGTGGGAGCAGCTTAGTTCGCCGCACTTTATTAAAGAGCTTGTGCTGTTTAATAACAATTTGTACTTAGCCACAAACAACGGCGTTCATATTTTAGAGAACGGTGCAGACTACACTAAGTTGATCACAGGAACAGAAGCAGAGGCGTTCACTATTGGTAGTTTAAAAGCTTTGGGGGATCGTTTGTATGCAAGCAGCGCTGATCACATATTTGAGCTTACAACCGCAAAGTCAGTGGAGCTATTTGCGCCAAAACTTACTAGCGTAACGGTAAACGGGTTAACAAGCTTTAATGTTACAAACTTTGAGACACACAATTCATCTATTGATGTAACGGTGAGCGACTACAACTTTGTAGGCGACAATAACAATACATTTGAGTTTAAGTTGAATGGCGGCGAGTGGCAAACACTATTGGCACCTGGCATTCAATTACAAAACTTAAAAGCTGGGTCATATAACGCGGTATTCAGAATTGAAAACCAAGGTCGTTATAGCGCCGAGACTCCGCTTGAGTTTAAAGTGCTAACAGTTTGGTACACCTCACCTACTGCGGTATCTGCCTATATAGCAGCGGCTATTTTGCTCGTACTGGTCGTGTTTGCCTTTTGTTATTTTTGGGTGCAGAGCTTTCATAAAGTATATAGAAAGAACCAACAGCGCTTCCAACGTGAAGAACTCAGCGATGCAGTGCTTAAAGTACACGAAGCAAAAGCATTATGCGGCGGCGATGCAACTATGGTGACAGAGGGCTTAGTACGATTAGACGAAGCACTCGTAAAACTCGACCCAATTGCACGAGACCAAGCCGCGCTTGGCAAAGAGCGCCTAATCGTTGCCATTGATATGTTACACGTACACTGCTCATATCAAAGTGACATGGAGCTAAACTTTGACGTGTCTCTCGGTGACGCTAAGTTAGACCGTCAGCTTGAAAAAGACATATACAGCGTACTCTATCACTCAGTAAACAATGCATTAAAGCATTCACAAGCCGAGCACTTAAAAGTGAATGTTAATAAGTATGTTGACCACATATTGGTATGTATTGAAGATGACGGTAAAGGGATGTCGTTATATTCACGTTTTCACTTTGGCGTAGGTATTTACTCAATAAAGCAAATAGCCAAAACATACAAAGCCAGTTTGCAGATCAGCAGCTCAAAAACAGGCACCAAAGTGACTATGTTGTTTCCGTTTACCGACTCGCGAAGACCAACGAAAGAAGAGATAAGACGCGATGTAATGGCAAGAATGGATTGAAGTTAGGTGGTGAATTTAAGCATAGGTAAGTCACTCTATGCTTAATTGATCTAAAATAGTATTATCTATTGATTATGATCTGGCTCATAAGCGTTGTGTTGATTCTGCTAATTTAACGACATTTATTAACTCATGCTCTCTTGGTAATTTTTCATCAGTGTACCCGTTTTTACCATAGAACCTGATTGTAACTGATTCGTAGTTAGCTTCAGCTATCTTTTTAGCTACATTAATATCTATTACATCTGATATCACTTCGATTTTTTGATGCTTTCTAGCTACATCATTATAACTACCAACCACCCTATCTACTTGCCCAGCAACCTTAGCGACCATTTCTTTATCAATATAGATTTCAGCTGAATCAACAAAAGACCAGCCATCATACAAAGCCTTGAAATAAAGATCGATAGATATTTTGCTGTTTCCACTTACCCAAGTATATTGAATTGTTCTAGTTTCACTGCCCCCCATAGCTAAAAGGACATTCATATCATTCGCAGTTGCTTGTACGCGATCTTTTAATTTATCGTAAGAGCATGATATTGGCTTACAGTTTTGTGTTAAAGCAGCTTCGGGGATCCCGCTGCCTTGGCTCATTTTTGCATAGTCATTTGCAACACAACCCATTAGTGAACCTATTAGTGCAACCGTTAAAATATTATTCTTCATACTCGTTCCTTTCTCCATGTTTGAATTTTTCCAATTGTCAGCAGAACTACTTAGTATATATGCGACATCAAGCCAATTTAATCGGCATGTTTATACTTGTAAACTATTATTCTTGCATTTGTCATAACTTTTCTTTCTTCTAATGTATGTTATAAGCAATAGCCGAGCACGCGCGCGTAAGCTCAGTTTCTAATTTAAAACTAATGCCAGCAGCTTGTACTTGAGCCGAACTTTTAAATACGTGTTTAACTCAGCGTTAAAAGCTGATATTTCGGAGTGTTCATCCATTGCCTTGCGCCTAAGATGGGCTAAAAGATGTTAGAGCCTGTTGAAAACGCTCCTCTGAACCTTTTGTTAATTCGCAATGGTTCCATGCTTTGTCGAATGGCCTAAACCTAACATCTGCTTTGTACGTAGTCCCTCTGTGCTTGTGTAAAAATTGCCAATTTGCTTTAGGCGTGATTGTGCAGGGATTTTCGGTATGTATGTTGTGACCCTCTGAGTTTACGAGAGTAAACACGTATACATCACCATCGATTGAAGCAAGTTTGACTTCTTGAACGTCTGTTTTGAGTAGGGGGTAGAGAGCTGCAAATACCCCCAGACTCACCCCTGCTAGTATTGTGTAATATAACCACTTTAGTTGTGCAAACATGCAAATTTATCCTTTTGATTAGTGTGGTTTCAATTTATCGAAGTTGTATTTGTGAATAAAGTAAAAAGTGAATATTTGCGAAGATAGCTATGTAAAGTTGTTTCTATATGCGTTCTATCCTCACGCGCGCGTAGGCTTGGTTTCTAATTTATTGACCTTTCATAGGAAACCCAATGAACGATGTAACTTATGTAATGAAACCCGTTGTTGAGCAGTTGGAAAAAGTTAAAGCTGAACTTGAGCTGCTAACGCCGGAGGAATTAGCGCAGGCGCAGAAAATGGTTGGAGTGTTTTTTAAAGGCGTTGCAGAGCCAGTTGATGGTACTAAAGACGCCCTAAATTTCATTATTTACAATAGCATTCAACAAGTCGTTGAAGCTGAGCGAGCGCCAACGATGCTTGGAACATGCCCCGCTATACCAATGTTGCCGCTAACCTCTGTGCTTTATAAGGTAAAAGGTAAGCAAGACAAGCTCTACGACGCCTTGCTAAAAACCTTAACTACGCTGCATAGTCAAGCGGTAGCCGATTAACTGCTTGTGTCTTTTAAGCTGTCTATCGTTGCTTGGTAGTCTTCACTAAACTCAACTTTTTTAGTGCTGGCGTAAATGTTGATCCCTTGCTTTTTAAGTTCGCTGTAAAGGTTAATGGCATCTTGTACCGCGTCTTGTTCAGGTGAAAGCTTTGATGAGTTGTGATTGTCTGCTGCCATTAAGTGTACGGCCGCGTACGCAATAAATTGGTTCTTGTTGTTAAACATAGTTATTCCTTAAGAGAGTTAAACACCCTGTAGCCCCACGCTCAGGGTGTTTATTTTTTATCACAAAGTAAGATTTGTAGACAGTGTTACCGCTGTTTTATAAATAACGCCTCAAACGCGCTCTCTCGGGCTTAAACTCATTTGCAGTAGTCAGGTTCATCTGAAAAGGGTTTAAACAAATTTAAACGCCGTTTAAACACCTTTTAAACACCTTTTAAACATTGTTGTGTGCAATGTGTTGGGCTGGTTTTTGGTTTGGGGAGTAAAAAGCGCGGTGAGAGTTACCGCGCTATGATGATTCGTTTTGCTTATCACTTTTTTTAGGTGGAGGGTTATTTATAAAAAACTCATACATATTAGTTACACGGTAGATACCCAAAATAGCTTCTAAAGTAGCCGTTATTGAATAGCTAAATATTAAGTGAGAAAAGAACCAAAAAAACCAAACAGGCCACACACTAAACGGTATGAAAGTATGTATGAAATAAAATGCATATGCCTTGTTAATTAGTGCAACAACGATAGCCAACACTTGCAAGACCAAAAAGTGAACAAACGTCGTATTAATATCACAAAATGGAGTCGTATCGTTTGGGTTAGTCTGCTCGGCTAAAAAACTTCCTAAACTTATCATCACCAATTGCCATCCATAAAGCAAAGCCGCCTAGTGAAAATCCAAGTAAATTTGGAACAAAGCTTAGCACTGCATCCCACCAATACGGTCGGGACCATATTGGCCAAAGGATAATGTTTATTACAAATGCGGCTCGAAAGTAAGGTGACTCCAACAACTTTTCCCAGCCACCATAAGCCTTCCAGTAACGTTTAATTATATTCGGTTCAATCATTGCCTAAGGTTTCTTAAATAATCAATAGCTCGATATGCAAGCTCTTTAAATGAATTATAGTGATCAATTATATTATCGTTGAACGTATCACTCATAGCAAACGGACGATCTGTAGTTGTGATTATTGTTCTTCGATTTTCTTCATCGCGCCCTGTAACTATAAGTTTGCCATTTCTAGCCGCAATTCTAGATAACTGTTTTAGTTCATCATCCATTACGATTTGTTGCCCATTAATTGCCTTATACTCTTCTTTCACCGAATTTACATTTAATTGATTATAACGGGCAAGCAACTTACGCTCAGCATCCTCAATCGAGTTTGGCCGTGTGATGGTTAATTCTATGGCACGTTTAAATTTAAGGTTTATGGCTGCCTCAATAGCTTCATGCTGGGGTAAGTGTGTAACATTAACTTCGTTGAATATATTCACGAGCTCTTGTTGGTTAAGCAGACGATTAAAGAAGTCAGTAGCACTAGTTGAACCTAAACTTTTTTGATCTTGGTATTTTGAATATACAATAATATGCTCTTCAGGGAAGAGTATAAAATGAAACCGAACACCTAAAGGTTTCAAGTAGTTAATCTCTTTTGTTTTTTCTAACTCTTCTTCATCTGCAAATTGACCGGTTCTAGAATCAAACCAATCTGCGCCTGGCGGTATATCTGTATATTTAATTATATCTCCGTAAACTGGCGCTACTTCTTTACCAAGTGGATCTTGCTTCATTTGGTGAACTTCTGAAAGGGAGGCGTACGTAGTTCCCTTGACGTTTATAGGTCTATCTAACTGTTTTGCTGCCAAAAATAATTCTACGTATTTTTTTGGGTTATGAGGGTGAACGGTAATATTGATCGCACCTACTTCTACTTTCTTATTCATGAATTCCCTGTAAGGTAAAGGTTAACTAAGTGTTTAATTTTGACAAGCTAAGCCCTGTTTACTCTAATGTCAACTAATACGGGGTCCGTAGAATAAATAACACCGAACAAAATACTTGTTGATCGTTTTGTTTGCGGTGTTTAGTCTATTTAAATGCTGCAAGAGCACAGTATGTAAACCAGTTTCCAACTCCCCTACTTTTTTAAAATCGCTAACCTAGCTGCATGTTTTAAACGTGAGCAAAGGCAATGGCGCAAAAGAAACCCAACACAAAATTTAAATGGTTTGAAATATTCAGAGCGGGTAAACACACCGACTCAAAAGGCAATGAGGCTGAATTTAATAAGTCTGATTTACAAAGCGTTGTTGAGAATTTTAAACCGCGTACCTCGCCGCTAGTTATTGGCCACCCTAAAAACGACGATCCTGCATGGGGTTGGGCTGAAGAACTCAAGATAGAAGACGATGTTTTGTATGCGAAGGCTGAATCAGTGGACGCTGATTTTGCTGAGGCAGTTGAAAAAGCACGCTACCCAAACCGCTCCGTGCGTTTACGTAAAACAGACAACGGCTTTGAGCTTGGCCACATCGGCTTTTTAGGCGGTAAGCCCCCCGCTGTTGATGGCATGCAATGGTTATTTAGCGAAGACGAAAGTGGCGATGCGGTTGTTTTGGAGTTTGCTGCCAGTGAACGTATTGAGCAAGTGGCCATTGATAGCGCACAGGGCTTAATCAGACTTGTTGGGAACCTTAAAACTTTTGTTGCTGACAAGTTTGGCGCTGATGAAGCTAATAGCGTGTTTTCAGAGTGGGAAGCTGAATACCTTCAACAGCAAGTCACCATTGCACAGCACGAAAAACACACCGAACAACCCCCTATAGAACCTAGCGCGGAGTTTTCTGCGCCCGACAATCAAGATGAGGAAAACACCGTGACTAAAGAAGAGAAAGAAAAACTCGAAGCAAAATTAAAAGCTGAGCAAGCAAAAAACGCGCAACTGCAATTTAATCAACGCAAATTTGATGCACAAACGTTTATTGATACAAAAGTAAATGGCGGTAAAGCGCCCCGCGTCACTAACACCGACGGCATTGCTGAATTTATGGCGCATCTTGAGACCGATGAAGCCCAAACATTTGAGTTTGCAGCCGCTGACGGTGAACAAAATACCACGGCTAAACCTGTTGAGTTTTTTAAAAGCTTTTTGCAAACGCTACCAGAGCAAAAAGGGCTAACGAAAGACTTTAGTAAAGATGACGGCGGCGAAACTGAAATTGATGATTCGGCTGAAGCGTTAGCAGCTAAGGCGCTGGATTTTCAGCAAGCGGAAGCAAAGCGAGGCGTGACGGTTTCTATCTCGCAAGCACTCAACAAAGTACAAAAGGAGCAAGCTAATGGCTAATCCTGGTTTTATTAAAAATTATAACGCTGCGGGCACACTCGGTGCGTATCGAATTGCTTCACTTTTTGACCAAGCAGACTTTGCTGTTAAACAAGCTACTGATGTTGCTTCACCAATAATCGGTCTTACGGAGCATGGCAGTGATAACAGCGGACGCGTTGATATTGTAATGACACAAACAGGCTGTGTTGAGTATGGCGGAGATATAAAAACTGGCGACCCACTGGTGCCTGATGCTGATGGTCGTGCTATTGCACTCGATATGGCAGTACACGCAGAAGATGTACAAATTTGGGTTTTAGGCACCGCCCTAGAAAGTGGTACCGCAGACACAATTGGTACATCAACGATTAACCCATTTTTAATTGTGAAGTAAGGAATTAGTTATGAGCGGAATGCCATTTACACCAGATACGCAACAGACAGCCATTGCGATAGCGTATCGTAATGCTGAGTTGATTGCTGACGCAGTATGCCCAAGAGCGCCAGTTGGCAAACGCACATTTGAATATCGTGTGTTTGATAAGTCGGAGCGAATGACGATACCAGACACGTTAGTTGGTCGTAAGTCAGAAGTTAACCAGATTGAGTTTACATCTACGGAGCAATCAGCAACCTGTGAAGACCATGGTTTGTCTGACGTTGTGCCTAATGATGATATTAATAATGCACCTGTTAACTACGACCCACTGCACCACGCAACTGAGAGTATTTCGGATTTACTACTTTTAGCGCGTGAAGTACGGGTAGCAAAACTCTACTGCGACCCAGCCAATTATGGCTATAAAAACAAACTTGGTACAGGTGGGCTTAAATACTTAGATGACGACACGCTAGATGTTTTACCATTTTTGCAAGAGCTAATCGACGATATGTTGTCGGCCCCAAACCAATTGACCATCCCTAAAAAAGCGTTAACCAAGCTGCGCTCTAATAAACACGTTATTAAGGCGTATAACGGCTCATTGGGTGACAGTGGCTTGGTGCCTGTTGAGTTTATTCAAGACACGCTGGGCATTGATAAAGTGCATGTAGGCCAAGCGTGGGTTAACACGGCTAAAAAAGGTCAAACCCCAAAATACGAAGCTGCATGGGGGGCGAATCTAATGAGCTTTACACGCGTTGATGGTTTAGCCAGTGCCAGTAATAGCCGCATGACTTTTGCGCTCACGGCTCAGTATGGTAATAGAATTTCTAGCCGCCGTGATGTGGCAGCGGGCCTTGATGGCGGCGTTGAAGTGTTAGTAGGTGAAAAAGTGCGTGAATTAGCAATTGCCAAAGAGTACGGCATGCTACTGACGGACTTATTTAAACCAGCTGCCTAATTATCCATTGTCCAAACCATAGGGCGTGACGAGCGCCCTATTATCACGAGGCTTGTTATGTTTGTTAGCACATCTCACACCATTAATACCATTGGCATGCATTTGCTAGTGCAATTTGCACAGGGGCGTTTTAATAGCGAAAGCTACGCGACTGAAGAAGACCTAAACAGCGCTCTTTTACAAAGCCCTGTGACAGAGTTGCAGCAGCAAATTTATGGTTGGTTTAACACCGCAAAAACCAATGTAGATGCATTGATTTTTGGCTATGTAGCTAAGTTTAGTTTGTCTATGGACGACATTGAAAATAGTTTATTGCCAGGACTTGCCGCAGACCTCATGCGCTACGAACTGTGTACCAACGATGGCGACGAGGGCATTTTAAAGCGCCGCGACAACGCCATTAAACAGCTAGAAAAAATCGACAAAGGGGTTATTCAGCTAAAAATCTCACCCCCCACAAAAAGCACTGGGGTAATTAAAACCGCTAAACCCGCCTCACAGTTTAATTGGAGTCGCTACTAATGGCGGGCGTTTATATTGAAATATCGGGCAATGCGCTTGAGTCGTTGCAACTCATTAATAAAAAGAGCGCTGCGCCTGATGAGGTATTAGACGACATAGGCGCGTTTTTAGATAGAGACGTAACAGAGCGCTTTTTAGATGAAATGGCACCCGACGGTACGCGTTGGCAGCAATCAGAAGCAGCTAGAACAGGTAAAGGGCGTAACCCAGAAAAGCCAGGCCTAACACTTACCGACTCACGCGACTTGGCGGGGTCAGTCACACACGACGCTGATAACGGCGAATTAGAGCATGGCTTGGGTGAAGTGTACTCAGCAATACACCACTTTGGTGGAAAAGCTGGGCGCAATCACTCAGTAAAATTACCCGCACGTCCGATTATTGGTATCGAACAAAAGCAAGCTAGCACCATTGTCGAAATGGTCAGTGGCTGGCTCATTTAAACGGGGTTTAAACCATGTTTAACTTTGATTTAAACCACATTGAAACTGCGTTAAAGACGGCACGAATTGGCAATTTAGGCATGGCTGCTGATTTTAATGAAGCACGTAAACGCGCTGTTCAATCGCCTCAATTATATGTGCTGCCGCTCGATGAAGACTACGAGCTGGCCCAAAGCGTTACGGGCCAAGATGAGTACAAAATTACAGAACTATTTGCTGTGATGATTGTTATTCCTTGTATTTTCGGTAACAAAATAAGTGATGAACAAATTAAACAGCTGCGCGGGCAAGTAAAACAGGCAATTGCAGGTTTAACGTTTAAGCCATGGCAACCGATTGAGCTAAGCCGTGGCCGCATCGTTGAGCTAAACCAAACTACCAATAATTTAATCTATCAATGCCAGTTTAAAGTGACTGGCCACATAACAGTAAACACAAAGGCAGCTCCATGAAAAAAGACACCGTAGAGCCAAAACCTAAACTAACGCCCGGGCAAATTGCACAGCAGGCCCGTGAAGCGCTGGCCACGCAAACAGACCGACAAATAGTAGCGGGGGCGTTTACGCTCGATGACAACAACAAGTTAACAGCAGGGGGTAAATAATTATGAGCAGCTGGCGATTTAAAGACAAAATATTGTTGGCAGATGGGCTAGGCACAACGCTAACAGGGTTACATGCTATTTATGCCTCTGACATTGAATTTAACATTGAAAGCGAAACTGACTCCGACGAAATTGAAACCGCACACAGCGGCGCAAGCTTGCAGGTGTATTACGGTCAGCACGTGTCACTTAACTTTAAAACGCCCTTGGCCATGTGTGGCACTGCTGGGAGTTCTCCCGCAATCGCGCCGCTATTATTAGCGTGTGGCATGGTGCAGGTGTCGACGGCTTCAAGCGTCACATTTACAAAAGGCGCTGCAACCAAAGCGAAGTGTATGCTGCGTTTTGGCAGTAATACGCATGAGATAAGCGAAATGTTGGGTACGTTTAGCCTCAGCTTGGAGAAAGGTATACCCAAAATTAACTGGCAGTTTAAGGGTTTGTTTAGCCCCCCTATTCACTCTGCGGTGGCCCCTGCTGTTGATTGGGACCGCTGGAACCGCCCTGAAGTACTGGGCGTTGCGTGTAACTCCGCGTTTCAGCTTAACAACGTGGCGCGTACACTTCATAAACTCACGATTGATGTTGGTAATAATGTGATCTTTGACCGCGCAATTAATCACGAAGAAATAATGCTGACGGGCCATGAGTCAAAAGCACAAATGACGCTGAGCGCTGATGCACTGGCCAGTTTTGACCCATTTAAAGATGTTGGCCAAATGCAAAATTTTGAGTTTACGCATGGTACAGAAGCTGGCAGCAAAGTGTCGATTTTGGGGCGCTTTCAAATGCCAGTACCAAAATATGCATCGCTTGAGAGTGAATTGGCCGGCTATGAATTTGATGGGAGCCTAGTGCCAAGCGGCGCGGGCTATGACGAATTAACGTTAGTATTTGAGTGATCTGTTTATGAAATTAAAACTATTAGAAAGATTAGCTGGCTCTGTGATTAAAACCCCTGTTAACTTTGAATTTGGTGGGGTGCGATTTAAGTTCATAGCGCACGTTAAAGTGCTCACCGCGAGTGAGTTAGATGTTTTATTGAGCAATGGTATACGCGATGATAGCTTGGTTGAGGAGCTATTAATTGGCTGGGATGATTTTACAGATGAGGGTGAAAACGTACCTTTTTCGTTAGGTGTGCTTGAGCAACTGTTAGCTTATGCAGCAATAACACAGCGCTTGGCTGACGAATGCGTTAAGACTCAGTACCGAGTACAGGAAAAAAACTAACCGACGTTGCTAGGTGGTTTGTGGGCGACTTAGCAGCAACGAGCAAAACAATAGATGATGATTTGGCCCATTTTGGTGGGCCAGTCACTCAGCCCAAACAGCAAAATGAACTATATGTTTTGCCGCAGAACTGGCCCGCAGTGAATGCGCTCACGCTTGCAAGCTCACAGTGGCAATACTGCAAAGACGGTGTAGAGATAGGGCTTGATTACGCAAGAGCGGAAATAGCGTGGCGCTATGCTGAGCTTAAATTAACGCCCACCGATTTTAATAAACTGCAGTTTTTAGAGCGCACAATAATAACACTACAAAGGCAAGGCGATGAGCAAAGATTTGAATCTAGCGTTACGCTTGAAGTACGATGGTAAATCGGTCACAACAGGTACTGCACGTAATGTGCGCGATTTAAATAAATTGCCGGTTGCTATTCGCCGCCAAGTGACTGCAAACGAGCGCCTAGGTGCAAGCCAAGCCTCGATTATGCGCCAGCAAACGTCTATGGGCCAGCAGTTAGGTATTTTGCAAAGTGGTTATAGTGGGTTGGTTAGTGCCATGTCGGGTGTGGTGGGTATTGGTACCGCCGCGATGTTTGTGCGCGATACCGGCAATGCGCAATTACTCGATACGCGACTCAAAGGGTTAACCAGCTCAGCTCGCGAGTACAATGCCGTGCAAAGTTATTTGTTTGCTACAGCAGACAGACTCAACACCAGTTACACTACCCTCGCTGATTCGTACTCTAAAATACTCAACTTGCAAGAAGCTGGCGTTGTAACACAAACACAAGGCGTGAGCATTTTAGAGGGTTTTGCTAACGCGGCGGCTAAAACAGGCGCGGGTAACGAGCAGTTAAAACAAAGTTTATTTGGTATGACTCAGGGCATGACTGCGGGTGTGCTGCGAGCTGAAGAGCTCAACCAAGTTACCGAGCCGTTGCCAGGCTTGATGCAAAAATTAGATAAAGCAGCCGGCAAAGCAGCGGGCGGTTTTAGGCAAATGGTGAACGACGGCAAAGTAACCAGCCAAATGTTTAAGCGCTATTTAATCAAAGCGTTGAACGAGTATGCGGGCGCTGCTGAAGCCACTGAGGGCAAAATAAACGCCAGCTTTGCAGAGATGGGTAACGAGTACCAGCGTTTAATTCGTGAGTATGAAAAGCCTGTAAACTTTGCGGTAACAAGTGTTGTGAGCGTATTAAAAAGCGCCATGGTTGAGCTGCGTGAAAACAAAGGGCTTGTAGATAATCTAACTACCTCAGCCGCAGCCCTTGCAATTGTGCTCGGCTCTAAATTGGTGGGCAGCGCTGCACAATCTGCCAGCGCGTTTGCAAGCCAATCCATTGCTAAAAACCGCGCACTACAAGCAAGCTTGGCACTCGCAGCGCAAGAGCAACGCAGTGCTGCAATACAACATAAAGCAGCGGTACAAGCACAGCAGTTTGCACAGCATCAACTTAATGTAGCTCGCACCACCGAGCTTAGAAGCCGCGCTATTGCGCAGCTGGCTATTGCAAACCAAAAAGCGGTTGCAAGCCAAGCAGCATTAACCGCTGCGACAAATACGTATACTGCAGCGGCAAGTCGAGCCAGTGTTGCAACCCGCGCATTGTCGGGTGCCATGGCGTTATTGGGTGGGCCAATTGGTATTGCAGTCACAGCTGCTTTAGGCATCGCCTATTTTGCGAGCCAAAGCGATGAAGCAAGCACCAGTAGTAAAAAACTTAAAACTCATTTATACAATTTAAGCGATGCGTTTGACTCAGTAAATAATGCCAATGCTCGCTCTGAAATGAGCACAGCTAAAAATAAAGTGGCTAACTATACAGCCCTAATTACCAAAGCATATACAAAATTAAAACGGTTAAAAGGCCTTGAGCAAAACGCGGGTTCAGATAGAAGTAAATTTGGTTACACACAACAAATTAATGAGGTTAATCGTTACATACAAGCTCAAGCAAAATTACGTGCTGAAGCAATGGAGACTGTGCAACAGATAGCGAATGTTGAACAAAACATTAAGAATTTATCCTTCAAAATGCTTGCTGAAGGTGCTGAACTTGCAACTGCCGCATTGCCTGCGAATATACAGCGTTTACAAGCCAGTTTACTCAACGAAGAAGCCGCCCTTAAACACAGTTACAACAAGCGCAAAAAAATGGTTGAAACGGCGCGCGATAATGATGTAGCAAATACGGCTAAATACAATGCGATTCTAAAGCAACTTGATGCAAAATATGCAGATGACGTTAATAAGCTAAAAGCCAAAAAAGAAGCTGAAAAAACCCGCATTCAAAACCAAGCGGAGCGTAAACGTAAAAATGACCAACGTGCAGCGCTTGAAAATCGCATTGCACAAGTTAAAGGTTTTGCGAACCGCGAAGCACTGGCCGCTTATAACAGCACACTACAAGTTGAGCAAGCGCGTCAACAAGCGCGTGTTGATGCCGCGCGCAGAGCACAGCTCGGGTTAGCTGCTAATGACGATGTTGGCGAGATAAAACATAATGCAAACAATGAAATACGAGATATTCAGCGCCAGCAAGAGCTGTTAGCTGCAGATGGGTTTCATTCAGAAGCAGAGCAAAAAGAGTGGCAGCATCAAGAAAACTTGATGCAAATTCGCACTAAAAATACCGGTGCAATGCAACAGCATTTAATGAAATTTGCTAATTTTGAAAAAAAGACCACGCTAGAAAAAACAGATGCGGTGATTGGTATGGGAGCTGCGGGCTTAAAAGCACTGGGCCAGCAAAGCAAAACTGCATTTAAACTGTATAAAGCGTTTTCGATAAGCCAGGCATTAATCAAAACCTATGAATCGGCAACGAATGCGTATGCATCGTTGTCTATTATTCCTATCGTTGGCCCAGCCCTTGGTGCTGCTGCAGCCGCTGCAGCGGTTGCTATGGGTATGGCACAAGTTAGACAAATTAAAGCTCAACAACCTGCAGGTATTGCCCATGGTGGTTTAGATTATGTTCCAAACGAAAGCACCTACCTACTGCAGCGCGGCGAACGGGTGCTATCGCCCAAGCAAAACGTTGAAATTAGCTCAATGGCCCGTCGCTATAACGCAGGGAGCCAAGCAAACGGCGGTGCGAGCAACGGTAATGTTAGTTTTAACATTACCAATCAAATTGTTGTCCAGGGCGCTCAAGATGATGCTGCAGCCACGCGCACCGGTGAAAACATCGGTCGTCAAATCACCGCGTTGATTTTAAGTGATATTCAAGAAAACGGTGTTATTATCAAGTCAATCAGGAATGCTGCTTAAATCAATCTATCTGTTTTCCTTGAAGCTTAGTAAGGGCTGAGGGCTTCCAGCCAATTTGAGCAAAAAATTGAATAATAGACATAATAAAGGAATTATTTAATGGCAACATTTAATCAACAAGGCCAGACTGTTGGCACTCAAAACAACGCAGATACCATATCTATCGGGCAAGCTCAGAATAAGAGTGAATTTTTAGTAGAGCTGAAGGAATTACAAAAAGCACTCGAAAAAGCCATTGATGATAAGTTGATCACCGGCGAAAATGCCATTGATGCAGAAATGCATGTAAAAAAAGCTGCACTTCAAGCCAATGAAAGCCAGCCAGATAAAAGCTCGCTCATTTCTCATTTAACGTCTGCAAAAGAGTTGGTTACCTCAGCAGATAAAATCACCTTAGGATTAAGCTCCATCATTGATAAAGTTGGAGAGCTATTTTGAGCAATATTTACAATCAGACAAGTCAAACTGTGGTTGGCACACAAAACAATGCTGACACAATTAATATTTACAATGATGAGCTGGCAAAGGCTGCATTTGAGGCAATGAAAGCCCAAGTCGAGACTTTAACGGTGAGTGACCAAGAGAAGCAAGGCATTATCAAATCCCAACAAGAAACAATTACGCTCCTTCTACAACAAAAGAATAAAGATAATACGTTCGATATTGATGAAGCGTTACGGGGTATTGCTCAACACGACCTGACCAAAGCGGATGCTATTTTAGCGTCTGTGATAGATGAAGATGAATTGGTCATTGCTGAAACAGCGAACCGTTATTGTCAACGAGGCGCTTTGTGGTTTGCCACAGATACAGATAAGGCAATCATATTTTACCAAAGAGCCACTCAGCTTGCGCCTGATAATGCTAATGGCTGGAATCAGCTAGGCCACCTTTACCAAAGGCGAGGGCAACTTAACGATGCATTAGCAGCGTATGATACTGTAAAGAAAATAGGTATTACCGAAAAAGACCCTATTTTACAAGCTGTGGCTTACGGTAATATCGGCAATGCCTATCAAACACAAGGTAAGCTGGGGGG